>CABUXL010000007.1 GCA_902495525.1 uncultured Collinsella sp. | reverse complement strand
TCGGCTGCCTCTTATGCGATGATTGGACTGATGATTCTGTTCTGTGCGTTTGAGATTGTGTCACAGGTAAGGGATAGCCGGTCCTTATGAGTTGAATTACGCGCGTGCGGATATAAAGGTTGGCATGTTAAGCTGGTCGTTTTCTCGTTCTGGGACATTTGCAGTAGGATGAGTGGGACTAGGCGCGCTGCGGTGTGACGGTGGCGGTTGAGACTTGTATCGCTGCAAATCCGCTGATGCACATTTTGCTATTGGGCTTGAAGGTGGGACCGACAGGCCTTTGTTTGGGATGTTCTGGTCGTCCAACGCGTGTTGCACGGCTTTATATTGTTACGCTCGTTCGGCGCTCCGTTGGAGCATTTCCGGGTTTGTCGGCATCATGACTTAGACAAGTGACACGCTTGCCGGGACGGTTGTAACGCCGCGCCGGTTCCGTGTGCTCCTTCGTTGTTGGCCTGTCCAGCCGGGGGCGGATTCGGCCTCATGTTGTGGCGCACGGCCTTCAGGGGCTTCCCCTGGCGAGTTATGTTCGTCCGTATGGGTAAGGGTCGGGTTGAGCTGACAATCCCGTGTTGGAAGGGGCTTGCACCACGCGCGCGATGACAGAGATTGAGTGGCTGGGCGGCCGTGTGACGAAGGTGCCGGAGCTCGCCATGGGCGATGCGCTCGGCGAGAGCGTCCAGGCGGAGCTCGATTTCGGGTTCGACGACGTGTTGGAGGGCCTTTGGGTTGAGGTGCGCCATCATGAGCAGGATAAGGGCGCACTACGGGCGCCCGGGATTTTGCGGCGCAACTCGGCGTGCCGAGTTCGTTTCCGCTGGTAGCATAGCCGGTTAAACCGGAAGGCGGTCACGGCCCGCCGTCATACGCGCCCCGAGCGCCGTATGACGGCGGGCCGTTTTCGCAGGCAGGCCCGTATGACGCATCAGAACCCGTCGGGCGCGGCGGACACCTTGCGCTTCCTGCCGCCGGACGGCGACCCCTTGGGCTTTTTCGGCTTCTCCGGGATGCGCCACACCGGTGCCGGGGAGGTGTTGCGGGCCTCCCCCTCGAGCGCCCGCGCGAGCAGCGCGCCCTCGGCCTCCGGCGACGTCAGACCCAGCAGCGGCCCCAGGAACGTCTCGGTGATGTCGCGACTGGCGAGCGCCATCGGTCCCCCCGCGTCGATAACGAGCGCGCCGTTCTCGCGCGCGCTCCAGGCCATGAGCTCCGACGGGGTGATCAGCGGGCGGCGCGCCACGGAGAACGACTTGCCGGACGAGGAGCTCTGCGTCCCCTTGGTGGAGCTCTGCCCGGTCGTCTTGACGCTGTAGTCGCCGAGGCGCTTGCTGATCTCCTCCGCCTCGCCGACGGACTCCACCGAGAGGACGACCTGGGTGCCGAGCAGCGCCAGCAGCGCGTCCGACTCCGCCCTGGAGTAGCCGCATCGCGCCTCGAGCAGATGGGTGTTCTGGAGCACGAAGACGACGTGCAGCCCGATGCTGCGGACCTCCGCGAGGTCGCCGAGGAGGCGGGGGATCTTGGGGATCCCGGACCCCTCGTCGATGGCGAGCAGGGTCTCCGCCGGCAGCCTGCCGCCGGACAGGCGCGCGGTCTCGCGCAGTGCCGACAGCGCCTGGGAGAAGATGCATGAGACGAGCGCGCCGCGGTCGCCGCGGTCCGTCGCGCTGGCGATGTAGAGGATGGTGGGCTTGCGCCCGACCGATGCGAGGTCGACCTCGCCGTCCCAGAGCATGCGGCTGACGTCGTCGTCGCAGAAGGACATGAGGTAGTTGCGCGCGGTGGAGACGAGGGCCTCGCCCCCGCCGCCGTTCGACGAGGCGACGAGGAGGAACTGGCGCGCCGGGTTTCCCGCCGGCAGGTCCGCGGCGAGCTCCTCCAGCGACTTCACGGCGCTCTTCCCGTCACGGGGCTCCAGGAGCGCGAGCACGGTCGAGAGGTTCCGCGCGCCGTCGGGGATCCGCCCGTCCGCTATCGCGAGCAGGCAGAGGCCGGTCAGCAGGTTGCGGCTGGCGTCCGTGAAGAACCTCTGGCCAGAGGAGAAGGCATCGGGCACGATGGCGGACGACAGCTCGCGGAGCTCCGCCACGGCGCCGGCGACGCCCTCGGTCCCGAGCGCCGCGATGGCGCGGTCGAGGGGGTTGAACCTCGCCGACTTGACGGGCTCGTCGAGCCGGATGGCGACGACCTCCATCCCGGCCCTCCTGGCGAGCGGCTCGGTCCATGCGCGGATCTCGGACTTCGGGTCGTGGACGATGACGGACGTCGGGATCCCGTGGGCGTTGCGGTCGATCGCGGCGGCCACGCTGATCGCGAGGGACCTTCTCGTCTTGCCTGCGCCGCTGCCGGCCCTAATCAGGCAGTGGACGGCGGGGACCATCGCGATCCCGCCGCCGATGCAGCCGGCCGCCACGAGCCCCTTCGCGGCGGCCTTCCCGTCCCAGGGAGGGCAGCGCCTCGCGACCCTGGAGGGCCTCGACTCGAGCCAGGCGTCCCCGTGCGTGCGCGTGGGCGCGCGGTCGCCGGCGAACGTCCCGTCGTGGAGTCTCGCCCATGAGCGGCCCCAAGAAACGAATCCGAGCGCGAGGACGGAGGCCGCGACGAGGGCGAGCGCCGCGAGCAGCTCGCCCGCCTGGCCCGACGCCGCCGCGTCGGCGGCCGCCTCGAGGGGGCCGCGGAAGACGTAGGCGGGCTCGGGGCCCGGGTCGGCCGTGGGCAGCCGCAGCAGGACGGAGAGGCCCGAGATGAGGGATAGGGTCCACCACCTGGCGTAGTCCCAGGCGCCGGCGGTCGCGGCGCAGGCTATGACGGCGGCGACGCCGTGGGCCGCGAGCGTGCCGGCGAGTTCCTTTTTCATGTCGCGGTTGAAGGATTTCGGTTTCATCTCGTGATCGTCCTCTCTATCCTGTTCGCTATCTTCACTGCGGGGACGCTCGACGGCCCGGTGCCGCCGGAGGCGAGGACCCTCAGGGTCGCGGCGATGAGTCTCAGCGCCCTCTCGCCGGCCTCGTCCCCCATGTCGCGTCCTCTGGCGTCCCGCGTGGTCTCCCTGGCGACCAGGGTCGCCATCGCGGCGGCGCGCCCTAGGGCGGTGCCTGCCGACGGGGCGCGCCTGAATGCCCGGTCCGCCGTGGGACACCCCCTGAGGTCTGCCGGCTCGAGGGCCCGGCCGCGCGCGGCCTTTCGCGCGATCCTTTCGAGGCGCGCCTTCGGGATGCAGGAGCGGGCCTCGGTGGCGAGTCCGGCTTCCCGCCGCCTCTCCGTCGCGGGGCCGGTTTGGGGCGCGGCGCGTCGTGTCGGCACCTCCTCGCGAGCCGGCGTCCTGTCTGGGGCTATGACCCGCAGCGCCGCGTTCTCGCACCGGAGGCCGAGGTCGGCGGCCGCCTTGCGGGCGTAGACATCCCGCGCCTCACCGGTCAGGCACTTGAGGTCGGCGCACCTCTCGACGGCTTTCCTGTGGCGCTCCAGTGCGCCGGCGAGTGCGGGGGAGTCGGAGGCTGCCCGGCCGAGGGCCTCCCTCAGCGCGGCGGAGGCCTCCGGGTGGAAACGCCTGAGGTGGGCGGCCTCGATCCTTCCGTTCGGCGGCAGGCCGATGTCGAGCTTTCCGCGGTCGATTCGTGCAACTGCTTCCAGGGCCGCCTTCCTCGCGAGGTCGCGCTCGATGTAGGCCTCCCGCAGCAGCGGTGCCATGGCCTTCGAGGAGATCTCGAGTCTGGCCGCCTCCATCTTCCCCTTTGGCAGCAGGGAGTCCCAGTCGCCCGAGCGGTCGACCGTGAGGATGTGGACGTGGTGGCTCGTGCCGTTGACGTGCATCGCCGCGTAGAACTCCACGCGGCTCTCGGGCACGCCGGTCATCTCGGAGAAGAGCCTCGGCCACTCGGACCGCACCAGGGCCTGCCAGGCGTCCAGGCGGTCGAGGCCGGCATCTGGGGCGATGTCGTTCGGGACCGTGACGACGGTGGTGAGCACCGCGCCGCCGTTTTGGGCGATGGCGCGCCTCGCCTCGGCGACGGCGACCGGGCCGTCCGCGCCCCAGAGGCCGCCGGTCGAGCCGGTCCTGTTCGCGGCGTAGGTGGCCAGGCCGTCGACGCCGAGCCTCCTGCCGTCGGCCTCGCTGACCTCGATGACGACGCCGCGGCGGGTGCCGGCGTATGCCGCCAGTCCCGCGGCAGACGCCCTCGCGGACGCCCCCGCGCGGACGACGGAGTGGTTGACGATGACGGGCGGGCTAGCCATCGGCGCGCTCGCGCGCGTGGAGCTTCACCTCGTCGATTCGGCCGAGGCCGGCGCGGCTGAGCTCGCCGGCTTGCGCGAGGTAGTTCTTCCAGATGTCCGCGACGGGGACGTCGTCGAGCGAGGCGTAGGAGGCCTTGAGGACGTCGGCCGACATGAGGCCGGCCATGATGGCGGCGGTCATGGGGCGCGAGAGGACCGCGGCGATGCGGTCCTCGGTGGCGTCGAGCTTGCGCTCGATGTCGAGTGCGGCGACGTCCAATCGCGCGTCGACGACGCCGCGTATGAAGCCCGCGACCTCGTTGCCGTAGAGGTCGAGCCCCTCCGCGGCGAGCGCCGAGCGCAGGAGCGAGCGGATCTCGTCGCTGACGTTGGAGTCGTTGAGCTCTGCCCGCGTCTTGAGGGCGGTGTAGAGCCTTGAATCGAGCTTCACGCTGACGTTCTTTGTTGCTGCTGTCATTCGGTCCTCTCTTCGATGTGCGGTGATCATCGGCCCGAAAGCAGGGGCGGACCGACCGTTGTCGATCCGCCCCGCTTGAGCCCTACTCGTCTTCGAGAAGGACGTTGGGATAGCCCTCGGGCGCCTGGTCTGCCGGGAGGGGAGGATAGGCGACAAGCTTGTTCACGACTCCCGTCGCATCGAGGTCCAGGATGCTATCGATACCGCGGAGGACGCTGTCCGGGGTGTAAGAGCGATCGCCGCTGCGGGCGACCCCGACGATGACCCTGGCGAGCTCGCGGGGGTCGATGCCGGGCCAGCGCCTGGCGATTTCCGCGACGATGGCGGGCGCGACGTAAGGGATGTTGGGGACGGAGGAGTGGGACGCGATGACGAAGGCGCCGGGGATGCCCTCGATCTTCTCTGCGGGCTCGATAACGATGGGCTGGACGCCGTAGGTGCTCCAGCCGTCGAGCAGGCATTCGGCGTCCGAGGGGATGCGGAAGGAGTGGCCGTTGAGGGTGAGGGGCTTGTGGTTCTTATCGGCACTTTTCTTGGGCATGGTTTTCCTTTCGATGTGAGAGGGCCGCCGCCCGCTCGGGCGGCGGCGTACGATGGGCTAGTCGTCGATGTCCTCGACGGTGAAGAGGGGCAAGGGGGCGCGATCGGCGAGTCCAATGGGGACCGCGCCGAAGACACCGAGTTCCTGGGTGATGTCCTCGAGTCGAGCCGCGAAGCGTTTGACAAACGCGTCGTGCGCCGCGCCGGTGCCGTTGACGACATAGGCGCGAGCTGCGATCTTGACAAGCTCGTAGTCGGGGATGCCATAGCACTCGTCGATGGCAGCGAGACAATCCATCGCGTCGACGGCCTCGTCAGTGGGGCTAAACGCCATGAAAGTGCGGGGAACGTTCGGAATCGCCTGCTTGAACTGCGGGATCCAGACGCTCTGGGCGTCTTCGGTGTGCTCGGGGTTGAGGACGGGGGTGTCCTGGCTGCCATGGTAGACATAGCGCTTCTTGGCGGTGTCGAAGACAAGGGCCGGACCGCTGTCCGTCTGGACTACGACAGTCTGATGCCGCATAAGTACCTCCTAAATGTTGAGACGTATAGAAAAGCTGCTAATGGCGAATACCGCTGTAGGGCGGAGCTCGCGCCCTCGTGCTGGTCACGACTGCCTCCCTTCGCGCACCCCGGCGCTAATCAGCTTGATGAGCTCGTGTATGCGTTCGGGGTTTCCTCCGGCTGCCCCAAGCGCTCGGCCGACGCTTTTTCCGGTGAACGTTGATGCGAACAAGGTTGCGCGTTTGTGGCGTCGACGGTCGCCGAGCAGCTCGAGGAGCGCGTCAGTCTCCTCGCGCATACGGCTGGCCCCGACGTCTGCGATGACGAGTACGGGAGGGTCGCGATAGGGGTCGACGGCGTGCGATTTTGAGTTCGGGCCAAAGAGCTCGCCGCCGTTCCAGGCTTTGGCGAGCTCCGGCGCGCTTGTGAAAGAGGTGCGCTCGCATGAGGACATCGCGATGGCAACGGCTTCCGCAGCCGCAGCGTTATCGTCGTCGCGGGCAATCAAAATCCACGCGCCGGCGGAGAGGCGCGCAGACTCTTCTTCTTTTGCGGTTGCGGTCTTGGCGGCAAAGATGACGGCGGCGCGCTCGGCAATGAGCTCGGGGGTGTTCGGGGGGATGCGATGGGCGTTGCGACGGGGGCCGCGCAGCGCCTGCCAGGCCTTGGGTGTAATGACGGTGCCGAGGGTGTCGTAATAGTTTTTGGTCGCGGGCAGACCCTCGTAGTCAATCATGCTACTCACCGCCCTTGCCGCGCAGGGCGCTGAGAAAGGCGTTGAGATCGCGCTCATAAATATATGTGCGACGGCAAAGGTAGATGCCCATGCCGGTGCGAGCGATGAGCTGGCCGGCGGTGTCGGGGGTGAGATGCAGCTTGTCGGCGACCTCATCACGGGTGAGAATCGGGCCGTTCTGGATGTCGGGCGTTTCGTTGTCGTCCATGTGAATGCCTCCTTCGGTATGTGTGGTACGGGACGGGAACTGCTCCGTGACTACACAATGCCGCCAGTGGGCATAAACCGGGGTATTACATCACCTATTACGGGGGTTTACCTGCGATGATGCTTATCAATATTTTTAAAAACAAGATTGAATCGCTGCTGACCGACGTCAAGAGTGACGAATCGGACTCAAGGACTATCGACGTTGTGGAGGAGGGAGAGTCGTCTTTGCCGCCTGAAGATGAATGGCGAGATTGGCCGATTATGCCGCTTGATCCCGCGACCGGTCAGGTTCAGGTCGGTTATAAGACGAGGGACGGGCTTGAATTTCACGAGAACGGTCGTCTCGTTCCGGACGTTGCGGGCGAGAGTGCTGGCGATCACATGAGCTTCACCTATCGCGAAGAGTCAATCGGTATGCCGAACAGGCCGTCGAGTGTGGAAATAGACGCGCCGGGGGCGGACAAGGACCTTGCTTTCGGCCTGATTCGCTCCGTGGTTCTTGACGGTCTTCCGGAAGGCGTTCTGCCGTCTTGTAAATTGGAAGATTACGGAAGCGTTGGTGCAATGCTGCTCGCCCTGTCAGAAGTGCCGGCACCGGTTTGCCGCGTCGACGACGCGCCGCATCCCGGTGACAAGGCTTCCAACATCGACCCTTGGGAGAGATTCGCTGCCGCGGCGCGCGTAACCGGTCCTTTGCTTGGCTTTGTGGGGAGAGTCGGTCCCTATGAAATCGACGAACCGCTTGATGCCTGGCTTTCGGTCGTCGGGGCAATGAAGATTTCCTCCCTGGCTTCGTCGGTCGAGATGGGTTCGCCGTCTTCGCTGGGGGTTTTGGATCCCTATTGGCGCGTGTATTGCTTTGGCAACATTGAGGCAAATAAAACCGCGTACGTGGTTCTCACCAACCTGCAAATCCCTAGCGACCATGAGTTTAGGGATGGTTTCGTGGGCGGACTTAAGCGCGGTGGCGAGTGGACGGTGATCAATGAAAGGATTGAGCCCGGAACTGCCATGGTCGAGCGTTCGTATGTCAGGTGGTGCAAGAACGATACATTGTCCTTTATGGAGACGGTTGGGGAAACTGACTTTCCAGGTCCGTCTTTTGTTGCAAGGGTGCCTGGTGATGCTCTCAGGGGGCTCGACGAGTCTTCCGAGCGCGTTCTCAAGACCGAGGAATCCCTGGCCTCGCATCTGGTGCAGGACATGACGGAGTGGTTCTCGCGCTGCGCGGGTTATAGGTGGAGGAGAATCCTCGAGCCCAAGCGGCAGAGTCCGACGCAGATGGCTAATGGCATCATCGATTATGGTCGCGGCTCCTCTTTCGACCTTTGCGTGCCCGATGCTGCTACACGCCTTTGGGTTGCGCTTGCAAAGAGCTATTCGGTTGATGTCGTCAAAATATGCGAGCACTGTGGCCGGCCGTTCGCCGACACCGCAAACGGCAAATCGCGATGCTGTTCAGAGGAATGCACGAGAGCAAAGAACGCCAGGAATAGCAGGAAGAGGGCGAACGCGAGGCGAAACGCATCGAACGCGAAGGGCTGATTTAATTTGAAAGTAAGTTGCCGATGGTGTTTGCGGCGGCCTGGTCCTTGGCGGCAATTGCGTGTGCATAGGTGTCTAGCGTGAGCTTGACGGTGCTGTGCCCGAGGCGGCTGCTGACGGTTTTGATGTCGACGTTCTCTCCGATCAGCAACGTTGCCTGCGTGTGCCTGAGCATGTGTGGGGTCAGGCCGGAGTACTTTGTACCTCGAGCGTACGTCTTTCCGTCTCGCTCAATGTAGTGCGTAATTTCTCTGAACTGCCCAAAGCCATAGTCCGAGCACCATTCGCGGAACCATCGCGAAAAGCAGTTTGGGTCCATGTGCGCGATGGCGACTGGCCCCCTCTTTCCTTTTTTGTCATCTTTAGTTTTAGCCCTCGTGTTTCTTTGGGGATCGACTAATGTGTGCACAATCGGGGTGCCAGAAGCCTGTTCGAGGTCGACTTCGGCGAGAAGCGTGCGCTGAAGCTCGCGCCAGGCGGCGAGCCTCTCGAGTGCAAGCGGGCTCAAAGAGACGGACCTTTTTCCCGTTGAGCTCTTTGGGTCTCTGACCAGCTTGTCGGCGGCATACTGTCCGTCGATGCGGACATAGCCGTCGCCAAAATGGACGTCGCCCCATCTGAGTCCGAGCATCTCTCCGCGGCGCATGCCGGTATCGAGCAACAGGAGAGTGCCTATTCTGTGGGAGTCCATCTCCTGTGAAAGGAGGAGGGAGAGAAGCCTCCGGGCTTCATCGAGGGAAAGAGCCTGCCTCTCTTTTCCTTTGGGCCGCGGGATGACGGTGCCGGCGCAGGGGTTCTTGACAATCAAGTCGTCAAGCATGGCGGCCTTCATAATCTGATTCAGTTTTACACTGATTTTATGCAGCTCAGATTCGGAGAATCTTCCACTTTTGCGGGCTTCAGCATAACCGGCGTTTATTATGTGGGGCCTCAGGTCCTTTACGGGATAATTGCCGAAAAGCTCCTGAATTTCCTTAATTTCAAGCTCTTCGCGGTCAAGGGCAAGCGGGCTGATGGTCTCGGCGTCCACGCGATCGTCGTGGAACTCTTTGGTGTACTGATAAACGGTCTTATCGGGGTCTTTGATGGTGAGCCCGCTATTGAGCTCAGCCTTATATGCTTCGAGCTCGGCTCTCAATTCCGACTTGTTCTTCGCATAGACCTTTCGGCGAGGTGAGTACCTATATTTGCCGGTAACGGGGTCTTTGCCCATGTTGTGCCTGATATAGTAGACGTTTTTCTGCGTCTTGCTTTTAAGGGCGCTTCCCTTACCAACGACAAGAGGCCTGCTCATGTGCCGATCCTTTGGTCAAATGAATACGAGTGTGACTCCATGGCTGCGTGGCATACGCTCGGAGCAGCACGCCCGTGCGGCCCGTGAAGCGGGCGCTTCGGGTGCGCCGCTCCGAGCGTATGCCACGCAGTGGCGGAAGTCAAGTTTTCAGTGGTCGAATTTTGGTCGAAATTGAACAGAACCGATATTTGGGGTTTTTGGAAGAAATGCATATCTACCTGCTTATATAACGGTGTCAAGCGGTATCAAAGAGTGTCAAATAGTTTGGAAACTACGGGCTCATAACCCGGAGGTCGTAGGTTCAAATCCTGCCCCCGCGACCAAGAACTTGCAGCTCGTCGGCCTAGCCGGCGAGCTTTTTTGTTATTTCGGGACCGTGTTTTCGGTCCAATTCTCGGCCTCT
Organism: uncultured Collinsella sp.; assembly: GCA_902495525.1. Classification (GTDB taxonomy): domain Bacteria; phylum Actinomycetota; class Coriobacteriia; order Coriobacteriales; family Coriobacteriaceae; genus Collinsella. The sequence continues at coordinate 57,434 of CABUXL010000007.1, read as the reverse complement.
CAAACAAAATCTCGATCTGTAACATCTAGACCCGATTTGGGCGGCTAGGTGTTACAGATCGAGATATACCGGTGGGTTGGGTCCCGTTTGTCTCGATCTGTAACAGGTAGGGGTCAAAAATGGGTCTAGATGTTACAGATCTAGATTGTTGAGGATGAGGTGAGAGGAATGTCTCGATCTGTAACAGTAAGACCCAGTTTTGCCGCGTAACTGTTACAGATCGAGACAAACTGACGGGCCGTCCCGTCCCATCCACCTGCTGCCACCTGATATTCGCCGATTTTCGTTGTGCCGCCGTGCTCTCATGCCATATCCTCTAGACAACTACGCGGCACCATCGCCGCCGCGCCTACAAGAGAGGAATGTCCATGACCGCACCTGCATCCAAGCTGCTCCAGCCCATTACGGTTGGCCCCCTTGAGCTCAAGAACCGCATTATGTTTCCGCCGCTGACCACCGGCTACGAGGAGCGCGACGGCTCCATTGGCGAGCGCAGCCTGGCTTTTTACGAGCGCCTGGCCCGTGGCGGCGTGAGCTACATCGTCATCGGCGACGTTGCTCCCGTCATGACCGCGAGCCCCACGCCCAAGCTGGCGACCGACGCCCAGATCCCCACGTTTAAGGCGCTGGCCGATGCCGTCCACAAGCACGGTGCCAAGGTTGCGCTGCAGCTGTTCCACCCCGAGTACGACGTGCCCGGCGTCGGCCGCATGGTCATGGGCTCCATGGCCGCTGCCAAGGCCGCGCAGGAAGCCAAGGCCGCCGGTGACGAGGAGACCTTTGCCGCCAAGATGGCCGAGTCCAACGAGATCCGCAAGCAGGCATACGCCAAGCTGCACCACGACATGCAGCACTTTGTGAACGAGGCGAGCGTGGAGCAGCTCACCCAGATCAAGGAGGCCATCGCTGCCTCGGCCGCTCGCGCGCAGCGGGCCGGTATCGACGCCATCGAGGTCCACGGCGACCGCCTGGTGGGTTCGCTGTGCTCAGCCATCCTCAACAAGCGCACTGACGAGTACGGTGGCTCGTTCGAGAACCGCGTTCGCTACGCGCTGGAGGTCGTCGCTGCCATTAAGGAAGCCGCGCCGCAGCTGATGGTGGAGTACAAGCTCCCCGTGATCATGGAGAACCCCGACGGCACGCCGCGCGGCAAGGGCGGCCTGCAGCCCGACGAGGCCTGCGAGTTTGCTAAGCTGCTCGAGGGCGCGGGCATCGACATGATCCAGGTTGCACAGGCAAATCACACCGGCAACATGGGCGACACCATTCCGCCCATGGGCGCCATGCCCTACAACTGGACGCTGCCCGTGGCCGAGCGCGTCAAGGCCCTGGTCTCCGTGCCGGTGGCAACCGTCGGCCGCGTGGTCTCGGTCGAGGCCGGCGAGAAGATCCTGGAGGATGGCTCTGCCGACATCATCGCCTACGGCCGCTCGCTCATGTGCGACCCCGACATTGCGCTGAAGGCCGCCACGGGTGAGCCCATCCGCGAGTGCCTCAACTGCAACAAGGGCTGCGTCGATGCGATTCAAAACCGCAAGTACATCTCGTGCGTGCTTAATGCCGAGAACGGCGACGAGGCGACCATCGCCATCAAGCCGGGCGAGGGCGACAAGAAGATCGCCGTGGTGGGCGGCGGTATTGCCGGCCTGGAGGCCGCGCGCGTGGCGGCCAAGCGCGGTTACGACGTGACCGTCTACGAGGCGAGCGATCATCTGGGCGGCCAGATTGTGCTGGCGGCCGCGCCTCCGCGCAAGGACGAGATCATGCGCTCGGTCGAGTACTACGAGAAGATTCTGCCTGGCCTGGGCGTGAAGGTTGAGCTCAACCATGCCGCTACCGCTGAGGACCTCAACGCCGCCGACGCCGCGATTGTGGCCGTGGGCGCGCACGACGTGGTCATCCCCGTTCCGGGTGCCGACTCGGAGAAGGTCGTCTCGAGCTGGGACGTGCTGGCCGGCAAGGTGGAGCTTACGGGCCGCGTCGCCGTCATTGGCGGCGGCCTGGTGGGCACCGAGACTGCCGAGTACCTGCTGCAGCACGGCTGCGAGGTGGCGATCGTGGAGATGCTCGACAAGATTGCCGCGGGCGAGTCCGAGACCATTCTGCCGCTGATTATGAGCGACTTTGCCGAGCACAACGTGGAGCAGCACGTGAAGACCCGCCTGACCGCCATTACCGACGAGGGCGTGGAGGCTGTTCGCACCACCGAGGACGGCGCCGAGGAGCCGGTGAAGATCGCCTGCGATTACGTGGTGATGGCCGTGGGCTCCAAGGCCAACGCGTTTGACCTGGATGGCGTGACGGTGCCCGTGACCTGCGTGGGCGACTGCTCGGGTGAGCGCACCGCCGACATTGCGAGCGCCATTCGCACGGCGTATCACGCGGCCAACGAGCTGTAGTTGAACATCGCGGCCAGGCGGGACGGTGGCACGGATCCGTCTCGCCCGGCTGTGTCCCGTCGGGTGTCAATCGGTGCGGGGCCTGCAAGCGCAGCAGGTCCCGCCCTTTTTGTTTTGCTCCGGTGGATGGCAATGCGCGGTAATCATGAGGAGTGAGGACGTCTACTGTCTCGCAGATCACTCAAAATTATTGGGGGAGGGGTTAATAACTATATCCTCTATACCAAAGGACATAAAGAGATGCCAATTTTGTTGACAAGCGAATGACGATTAGCTGCGAGTTAGCTACCAGCGTAAATAATCGATAAAGAAATGTCGTAATTTGGTGCCAAATGCCCAGATAACGCCGCGTCTATTTTAATTAACTGCTTTGAGCAAACAGTAAAATGCTACTATCTAACTTGCACGTAAGAAAGCAGATTAACGGTTAAGGCTAAGAAGTGGCAGGTATGTCGGAAGCAACTAGGACTCGCACGCATGCGCCTGAGGTTAGGCAGCGCGCCGTCGAGATCCTCCAAGAGGGGGTCGGTCATCGCGCCCTCGCTGCGGAGCTTGGCATTCCCCAGGCCACGGCTCGTCAGTGGGCCCGCGCGTATGCCGTGGGCGGTGCCGACGCCGTTCTCAACGCCGGTTCGCATCATCACACCTATTCGTACGACGTAAAGCTCGCTGTGGTTAAGGACCGTCTGGAAAACGGCTTGACGGTTCGCGAGGCCATGATCAAGCACAAGATTCCCAGCGAGTCTTCGGTCAAGGCTTGGTGCCGTCAGTACCGCGAGAGCGGTGAGTCCGCACTGGTCGATAAGCCGCGCGGTCGCAAGCCGCGCGTTAAAAAGGCGGAATAGCAAACGGGATGGTGCGCCCACAGGGGCGCATTTTTCTTGCCGCGCCAACTTTTTGGACCGGCGCGAGCCTATTGGGACATCCTCCAAAGTGCCCAATAAACCGCGCGCAGTGGCCCGCGCGTCCGTCGCTGCGGTAAAGGGACGTCACCCCTCTACTCCAATGCGGACAGACTCCTTGCCCCGTACGCCTAAAACTCCCCAGTTGACCGAAAACCTGCCACCGCAACCCCGTAATTGAGCTATAACGTTAAACAATTGCAGCGTTTTTGCATGGGGGAGTGATGGTATGACGCTACTGTATTTCCTTACCCTGTTTCCGCTGGTACCGGCGCTGGGCATGCTGCTCGCGCGCGGTGACCGCACCCGCGATGCGGTGGGGCTCATAGGCTCCGGCATTATTATGGCGGTGACAGTTGTAGTCGCCGTCATGTTTTTTGGCACGGGTCCGCAGAGCTTTGAGGTTGCCCCCGGCACCTCGCATGTGCTCTCGATCATCAGTTCCGTTATCGACGTCATCCTGTGCGCCGTCATCCTGTACAACGCGTACAAATATAGGAACGCGCTCACCACGGTGCTCAGCGTAGTCCAGTTGGTGGGCTCGCTCGCCTTTGCAGCCATGACGCTGCCCGCGACCGAAGCCGTCACCGCAACCCCGCTCTACCTGGACTACATGAGCGTGATCATGGTCCTCGCCGTCGGCATCGTCGGCAGCCTTATCTGCGTGTATGCCCTGGGCTACATGAAGGACTTCCAGGCCCACGACGAGCACGAGGCTGCGCTGCGCGGGCAGACCGCGCCCGACCGTCGCCCGCAGTTCCTGGCGCTTATGTTCCTGTTCCTCTCAGCCATGTTCGTCATCGTGACGAGCGACAACCTTGAGTGGCTGTTCTGCGGCTGGGAAATCACCACCGTGTGCTCGTTCCTTATGATTGGCTACACGCGCACGCCCGAGGCCATCAAGAACGCCTTCACCCAGATCATCCTCAACATGCTGGGCGGTATCGCGTTTTTGGCCGGACTCATGTACCTGCACGTTAACAGCATGCCGCTGACCATCTCGGGCATGATCGAGCTTTCCGGCGCCGGAACCGCGCAATCTGCGCTGCTGGTGATGCCGGTCATTCTGTTGTCGCTCGCCGCGCTCACCAAGGCCGCACAGATGCCGTTCCACACGTGGCTGTTGGGTGCCATGGTTGCCCCCACGCCCACGAGCGCCCTGCTGCACTCGTCAACCATGGTCAAAGCCGGCGTGTTCCTGATGGTCAAGCTGAGCCCACTCTATGCCATCTATCCCGTGACCGGCTTTATGGTCACGAGTGTGGGTGCCATCACGTTTTTGCTCGCTGCCCTCATGGCCATCTCGCAGAGCAACGCCAAACGTGTGCTCGCGTACTCCACCATTTCCAACTTGGGCCTTATCAGCGCCTGCTTGGGTGTCGGCGCGCCCGAGGCCGTATGGGCCGCCATCTTCCTAATCCTGTTCCACACGGTGGCAAAGTCGCTGCTGTTCCTGTGCGTGGGCACGGCCGAGCATCATATCGGCAGCCGCAATATCGAGGACATGGACGGTATGTTCAGCCGCATGCCGCACCTGACGCGCCTTATGATGCTGGGCATCATGGGCATGTTTGTGGCGCCGTTTGGCATGCTCGTGTCCAAGTGGGGCGCCCTGGTGGCGTTTGCGCAGACCGGCAACGTGCTCATGATCATGGTGCTGGCCTTTGGCTCGGCCGCGACGTTCTATTTTTGGGGCAAGTGGCTTGCCAAGCTTTCGGGCGTCGACCCCACGGCTCAAAACGTCGAGGTCAATGTCCATAAGACCGAATGGATGGCGCTCAACACCATCGCCGCGCTGCTGATTCTGTGCTGCGTGGCGTTTCCGGTTATCTCGAGCGGTCTGGTATCGCCCTATCTCGCCATGGTGTTTGGACGCGTGCCGTACGTTATTGGCAAGGACGCCATGTATCTGATGGTGGTTATCGTAGCGTTTATCGCCGTGGTGCTGCTGACGTCGTTCCGCGTGAGCAATAAGCCGCACGTCAACGTGTACCTTTCGGGCGTGGGAACCGACAAATATCGCCATTTCCGCGGCTCGATGGGACGCGAGGTGAAGGCCGAAAAGCGCAATTGGTACTCGGAGGACGCCCTTGGCGAGAAGCGTATTGGCCCCGCGGGTAGCGTCGTGTGCTGCAGCATTATCTTGTTTGCGCTGCTGTGTTGCGCGTGGATTGGGCCCGAGCGGCTTGCCATGAGCGCGCCCTCGGTGTTGCGCGGCAAGTATTTTGAAGGTTCGGGCGTCGTGGGCATCTTTATTGGCACCGTGGCGTTTGCCTTGATTGCGCCTTTGGTTGGTGGCCTGATCGACGGCGTTGACCGTAAGCTTTCGGCTCGCATGCAGGGCCGCGTGGGCCCGCGCCTGCTACAACCCTTCTACGATGTGGCCAAGCTCCTGCGCAAGGCCCCCGCCAGCGTAAACACCATGGACGACACCTACATGGCGTGCGCGCTCATCTTTACCGTGGTGGGCGGCGGCATCTTTGTGTCGGGCTCCAACACGCTGCTGTGCGCGTTTATGGTTACCCTCGCCGCGATCTTTGTGGTGTTGGCGTCCGCCTCGACGCAAAGCCCGTTTGCTCAGGTCGGCGCCGACCGCGAGCTGCTGCAGGTCATGAGTTACGAGCCCGCCGTTCTGCTGATGAGTGTGGGCCTGTACCTTGCCACCGACAGCTTCGATTCCATTGCTGTGACGGGGCAGTCGGCCCCTATCATCGTGTACAGCGCGCCCATTTTCCTCGCGTTGCTCGCGGTGCTTACCATCAAGCTGCGCAAGTCGCCGTTTGACCTTTCGTACTCGCATCATGCGCATCAGGAGATCGTCCAGGGCGTCGCCACCGAGATGAGCGGCGGCACGCTGGCCAAGATGACCCTTATGCACTGGTGCGAGACCGTGCTGTTTTTGATGTGGGTGGGCATGTTCTTTGTTTGGGACAACCCCGTGAGCTGGGTTGTAGCCCTGGTCGTGATGGCCGCGACGTATTTTGTCGAGGTCCTGATCGACAACACCTTCGCACGCAGCACCTGGCGCAGCTGCTTTAGGCTCGGATGGGGCGTGGCGCTGGTGTTTGGCCTGCTCAACCTTATGCCCATCCTCGTCGACGTATTTATTTAGGAGGCGGCATCCATGGATCATAAAATGTCGCGCTCGCCGTGGGTTATTCATTACGACGGCTCGAGCTGCAACGGATGCGATATCGAGGTGTTGGCCTCGCTCACGCCGCTGTTCGATGCGGAACGCTTTGGCGTGGTCAACACCGGCAACCCCAAGCATGCGGACATCTTTTTGGTGACGGGGTCGGTCAATGTCCAGAACCTGCCTGTCGTGCGCCAGATTTACAACCAGATGCTCGAGCCCAAGTGCGTGGTGGCCTGCGGCATCTGCGCGTGTTCGGGCGGCGTGTTCCGCGATGCCTATAACGTGACCGGCGGCGTGGACCGCGCAATTCCCGTGGATGTGTACGCGCCTGGGTGCGCCATTCGCCCCGAGACCGTGATCGATGCCATCGTGGAGGCGTGCGGCATCCTGGACCAGAAAGAGGCCGTGATGCGCGCCGGCGGCGATCCGCTTACCGTGGGCGGCGCCGCTACTTGGGACGGTGGCGTTGAGCTGGGCGAGGACGGGTTTGTGGCTGCGGGGGCCGGGGCCGGGGCCGTCGCCGGTGACGGCGTCGAGGTCAACGTGTCCACCAGGTCCGCCGCGCCCGCCGCTGCAAAGGAGGCCGAGTAATGCAAAAGGCTATCTATACCATCGTCGGGATCGACGAGCTCCTGTCGCATGTCCAGGCGCTCAAGGGCGTTGGCGCGCGCTTTGTGCAGATGCACGCCGAACGCAACGTCGACGACGGCACGTATCGCCTGGTCTATACATTTATCAACGTTCGTGCTGCTCAGGAGCATATTGTGCAGGACGGCAACTATGCGATCGAAAACCTGGTGGTTGAGGGAATTGATCAGTACCAGGAGATTCCGTCTATCAGTTCGTACTATCCGGCGGTATTCCCGTTTGAAAACGAGGCCCACGACCTGTTTGGTCTTGCCATTACCGACATGCAGATCGACTTTAAGGGCTTTTTCTACCAGGTCTCGACTGCCGAGCCCATGAGCGTTATCACGCCCGAGGTGAAGGCCGCGCGCGAGAAAGCCATGAAGGTCCGTGCGGCTGCCGAGGCCAAGGCGCGCAAGGTCGCGGCCGAGAAGGCCGCCACGGCTGCGGCTGCTGCAGGGGAAGGCGCTGCGAGCGCCGGCGATGCCGCGGGCGTCGCTGCTCAGCCCGCTGCGACTGCCGGCTCCGATGCCCAGCATGACGATGCCGCTGCCAAGGCCGCGCTCAAGGCTGCCGAGATGGAGGCAAAGCTCGCTGCCATGGATCCCGAGAAAGCGGCCAAGGTCCGCGCGGCGCTTGCCGCCAAGGCCGCCCGCGACAAGCAGAAAAAGGAGGCGTAAGGTCCATGGCTCATCGCTCCGTAATTCCGTTTGGCCCGCAGCACCCGGTGCTGCCCGAGCCGCTTCATCTGGACCTAGTGATCGAGGACGACCGCGTCATCGAAGCAATTCCGCAGATCGGCTTTGTGCACCGCGGACTCGAGAAGCTCACCGAAAAGCGCGATATGCATCAGTTTGGCTACATCGCCGAGCGCATCTGCGGCATCTGCGCCGTGGGCCATAGCTGTGGCTACGCCAGCGCCTGCGAGCGCATGCTCGGCATCGAGGTGCCTGGTCGCGTGCAGTATATCCGCACCATTCTGCATGAGCTTTCGCGCATTCACTCGCACCTGCTGTGGCTGGGCCTGCTCGCCGATGCCTTTGGCTTTGAGGCGCTGTTCTATCGTTCGTGGACGCTGCGCGAGCAGATTCTCAAGATCTTTGAGAGCACTTGCGGCGGTCGCGTGATTCTGTCGATTAACGAGATTGGCGGCCTTAAACACGACATTGAGGATTCCGAGCTGGCGGGTATTGTCCAGACGCTCGACGCTATGCGCCCTGACTACGAGGCCGTGGTGCATACATTTTTGGACGACAATAGCTGCGGCGAGCGCCTGCATAGCGTGGGCGTGATCAGCAAGAAGGACGCGCTGGATCTGTCGATGGTCGGCCCGTTCGGTCGCGCCTCGGGCGTGGATTATGACGTGCGCATGTTCGGTGACGGTGCCTATGCGGACTTGGCTGCGTTTGAGCCGATTGTTGCCACCGATGGCGACTGTTATGCCCGCTGCCAGGTGCGTTGTGCCGAGGTTACGCAGGCCATGGACATTATCAAGGAGCTTGTCGGCAAGATTCCGCACGACGGTATCGGCGGGCGTACCAAGCTCACGCCGGCCGACGGCGCGCGCGGCGAGGTTGTGATTGAACAGCCGCGCGGCGAGGCATATTACTATGTGCGCGGTAACGGCACCAAGAACCTGGACCGTTTCCGCGTGCGCACGCCGACGTCGCAGAACCTGGCGGGTCTGACGCATGCGCTGCAGGGCGTGCTCCTTGCTAACGTGCCCATGATTATCCTGACCATCGACCCCTGCATTAGCTGCACGGAAAGGTAGGCGCGGCATGAGTTTACTGACATTTGCCAAGACGGCCTTGGGCTCTATGGTCAAGCAGCCGGTAACGGTGTGCTATCCGCAGGAGAAGCTCGCGGCACCCGAGCGCCTGCGCGGGCATATCGTTAACGACATGAACGTGTGCATCTGCTGTGGCATGTGCGCGCGCCGCTGCCCGGCGGGCGCACTCGCGGTCGATCGCAAGGGCGGAACGTGGTCGATCGACCCGTATGCCTGTGTGGTGTGCGGCGAGTGCATCGAAAGCTGTCCTAAACACTGCCTGAGCATGGACACCGCGCGCACTCCAGTCGCGGCGGACAAGACTCCCACAGTAGAAACCAAGCCGGAATAGCGTTGGGATGGGGCTGGTATAGCGCTGGAATAGGGGCCGGTGGGGCAAAAATGCCCCACCGGCCCCGCGCTTAAACGCGCGGTTGGGCTGCCACGAACAAAACTATGCCGGATTACGGGGCTGGATTGCGAATCCCCAACCATACAGAAAATCGAAAAACAAAACCGCAGGTAGATAGCCTGCCGTTTTTCAAAAAAAGGCTGTATGGATGAGGACTCCGACTTTAGCCCCGTAATCCGGCATAGTTTTGAAATGGCACCATATCCGTAACAGCCTTTGATCTTCCGTGGACGGAGGAAAACGGGCCCTTTTGTCCCGTCGATCTTGAGTCGCATCCGTTTTCCTGCGAAAACCCTCGTGTCTCAACTATGGTGAGACATTTGTCTCACGCCCAAAATCGAATCTGGAACATGTGTCACCTGCTCAAATTGTGTCTCATTCCGTAACTTTAGGCTGATGCTAGGTCTGAGCCTGCGAGAAGGGAGACGCGATGGGTAAGTACACGAGGGGTCTCTTGGCGGTGATACTGGCCGTAGTGCTGGTGTTGCCAGCCGCAGCATTCGCCATGCTGCCCGAGGCCAACGCCAGGTCCAGCACCGGTATGGACGGACCGGAAGCGACAAAGATAGTCGATCACGACACCAGCAACCATTGGAAGTTCTGGGCGGGCGGCTATGACGGCAGCAAGGTCACGACGCAAAACGTCGGCCGAATTTGGACGGATAAGACGGTCCAAGCAATCGATGACGGGAAATCGGACTTTTTGACCACGCTTTCGGCGATGTCTTCGACATCCGATACAACGTCGCTGGTTTCCAAGCCGCTCGACATCGTAATGGTGCTCGATGCCTCTGGCTCAATGGATGATTCTATGGGTGGTGGAGATTCTACCAAGCGTATCGTTGCGCTCAAGAATGCTGCCAACCACTTTATCGACACCATTGCCGAGCAAAACAAGGGCATTGAGGACGCGGAAAAACAGCACAAGGTCGCCATTGTTAAGTTCGCAGGCAAGAAGAAGGATGAAATCGGCAACGATACGTATCGCGATAATAATGGAAACAAGTGCAACCACTCGCAGACCATGAAGCCCCTGACGCCGTGTGTCGGTGATGACGCAACGAGCCTTAAGGAAACGGTCAACTCCATCAAGCCTAACGGCGCCACGCAGGCTGATTTCGGTATGCAGCTGGCCCAGGGAATCACCTCTGAGCGCGAGGGCGCCCAGAAGATCGTCGTGTTCTTCACCGATGGCTCTCCTACGAGTTCTAATGGTTTTGAGGCCGAGGTTGCTAAGGACGCCATCAATACCGCCAAGACCATAAAGAGCGGCGGGGCGACCATTTATACCATCGGTATCTTCAACGGTGCGAAGCCGGACGACGATCCAACAAGCAACGACACGAGCAATAAGAACAAGTTCATGCATGCCGTGTCGAGTAACTATCCGGATGCCACATCGTCCATAAGCTATGGCTTTCTTGGAACTAAGAAGTGGAATGTCAATTTTGGCAACCCCGTTGCCGGTGCCAGCTACTACAAGTCGGCGACCAACGCCGCCGAGCTTGATCAGGTCTTTAAGGACATCTCGAGTGCCATTACGTCGGGCAAGGGTTTCCCGACCAAGGTCGAGGGCAACAATCCCAACGGTTCCGGTTACATCACATTCGAGGACGAGCTGGGCGCCTTCATGCAGGTCGACGGGTTTACCGGTGCCGAGTACAACGGCAGGACCTATGGCGCCGCCACCAAGTCGACCGATGGCAATATCGATACCTATACGTTTGATGGCGAGCTCGCTCACCTGGTGATCACGGTCGACCGTGCGGACGAGAAAAACCCCCAGCGCGGTGACATCGTGACAGTCAAGGTCCCTGCATCGCTCATTCCGCTGCGCCGTTTTATCGTTGACGAGTCAGCGGGCACGTTCGTGGTTGACTCCACGGATGCCATCTCGCCTATCCGCGTTGCATATGCATCGAGTGTAAAGGCTGTTGCACGCAAAAACCTGTTTACTCCCAATGACGTACCGGGACTGCGGGATTACATCAATGAGCACAAGGACGCTGATTCCAATACCGTTAGCTTCTACGCCAACAAGTGGACCGGCGACGATGCGGGCGATACGGTCGCGAGCTTTGAGCCTGCTGCTACGAACAGCTACTACTACTTCCAAAAGCTAACGCCCGTCTATACGGACGCAGCTTGCACCAAGCTTGCAACGGAAAAGCCTTCGGGCTCTAAGACCTATTGGTACAAAGATGAGTTTATGGCGCAGAACTCGTCGGGCGCGCCGTACGATGATTCCGTTTCGATCCCGGTTAAGGGAAGCGAGCTCGAAAGCTTTGAAGGCGCTTTGGTAAAGGACGTCGATCACTGGTCGATTAAGGCTGGTACCGCGCGCCTCGCCTTTATCAATCAGCTCCACACCACCAAGGAACGTGTTGGCGGAAACCCGACTGACACCGCACGCGACGTAATCAATCCCCAGTGGAACAACACGAAGGTTGTTTCCGGCGCGACGAAGGTCAATGTCTATCTGGGCAATAACGGCAAGATTAACTTTACGCTCAATACCAAGCCGACAACGTTGACAACTGCCGACTTTGGCCTGGTCAAGGTGCTCGAGGGACGCGACTGGACGAATGAGGACAAGTTTGAGTTTGGCCTGACGTCCGAGGGCAACGCCCCGATGCCTGAGTCCAAGATTGCGGTTGCAACAAAGGGCCATGCGGGCATTAGCTTCGGCGAGATTGCCTATGACAAGCCGGGCACGTATGTCTACAAGGTTAGCGAGAAGCATGCCGGGACCACGGTCGACGGCATCGCCTACAGCGACAACGTTGCAGAGTTTACCGTGACAGTGAAGCCCAATGAGAAGGGCAAGCTTGAGGCTTCTGCGACGAAGACCTCGGGCGAGACTGAGTTCAAGAACACCTATGCTGCGGATCATGTTGAGTCCAGTGTTACCGACCAGATCAAGGCGACCAAGTCCCTGACCGGCCGCGACCTCGAGGCAGACGAGTTCAGCTTTGAGCTGCACGAGGTTAAGGGCGAGGGCTCGGAGCTTATCGAGACTGTAAAGAATGACGCTAACGGCAATGTTGCGTTCAGCCCCATCGAGTACACCGAGATCGGTCAGCACACCTACACGTTGCGCGAGGTCAAGGGCAACGCTGGTGGCATCACCTACGACGAAAACGTCTACACCATCGTGACGATCATCAGCGATAACGGTAAGGGCCAGCTGGTGGCTACGCATAAGCTGAAGGGTGCCGAGGACGTTAAGAGCATCGAGTTCAAGAACGCTTACAATCTGACCCCCAAGAGCTTCAGCGTCACCGATAAGATCGCCGCGACCAAGTCCCTGACTGGGCGCGACGTCAAGGCCGGCGAGTTCTCCTTTGAGCTCGTCGAGGGCGACAAGGTCGTCGCCACCGGCACTAACGCCGCCGACGGCAAGATCGCGATGACTGCCATCGAGTACACCGAGGCTGGCGAGCACACCTACACGTTGCGCGAGGTCAACGGCGGAACCGCCAGCAACGGTATATCTTACGACGGCAAGACCTATACCATCGTGACCACCATCACCGATAACGGCGACGGCACCCTCAAGGCCGAGCATGTCCTGAAGGACGCCAAGGTTGCCGAGTTCAAGAATGCCTACAACCTGACGCCTACGGACTCCAGCGTCACCGACCGGATCAAGGCGACCAAGTTCCTGACCGGGCGCGACCTCAAGGAAGGCGAGTTCTCCTTCGAGCTCGTCGAGGGCGACAAGGTCGTCGCCACCGGCAAGAACGCCGCTGACGGCACGGTTGTCATGGACAAAATCACTTACGACAAGCCCGGCAAGCACACCTACACGCTGCGCGAGGTCAGGGGCAACGTCGGTGGTATCACCTACGATGCCGCGACCTACACCATCGAGACTGTCGTCAAGGACAACGGCGACGGCACGCTCGGCGTAGAGCATAAGCTGAAGGGCGCCGACGAGGCGAAGTTTACCAACTCCTACGAGCCTGGCTCCAAGAGCTCCAGCGTCACCGACCAGATTACCGCGATCAAGTCCTTGGACGGCCGTGACCTCAAGGCCGGCGAGTTCCGTTTTGAGCTCGTCGAGGGCAATAACGTAGTCGCCACCGGCACCAACAATGCCGACGGCAAGATCGTGATGGATTCCGTCACCTACACCGCGGCTGGCGAGCACACCTACATGCTGCGCGAGACCAAGGCCGGCGCCACCGAAAACGGCATTACCTACAGCACCTCTGAGTACACTATCGTGACCATCGTCAAGGACAACGGCGACGGCGCCCTTAGCGTGGAGCACAAGCTGCAGAACGCCGACGAGGCGATCTTCGAGAATACCTACACGGTGGCCCCCAAGAGCTCCAGTGTCACCGACCAGATCACCGCGACCAAGTTCCTGACCGGGCGCGACCTCAAGGAAGGCGAGTTCTCCTTCGAGCTCGTCGAGGGTAACGATGTCGTCGCCACCGGCAAGAACGACGCCCGCGGCAAGATCACGATGAGCCCCATCGAGTACACCGCTGCCGGCAAGCACACCTACACGCTGCGCGAGGTCCCGGGCGACGCCGGCAACGGCATCACCTACGACGGCAAGACCTACACCATCGAGACGACCGTCACCGACAACGGCAAGGGTGAGCTCGTGGTAAAGCATGAGCTGAATGGAGCCGACGAGGCGAAGTTCAACAACAGCTACAAGCCGAATCCTGGCGAGTTCAGTGTCACCGACCAGGTCACCGCGACCAAGTTCCTGACCGGGCGCGACCTCAAGGACGGCGAGTTCTCCTTCGAGCTCGTCGAGGGCGAGGGCGAGGACGCCAAGGTCGTCGCCACCGGCACCAACAATGCCGAAGGCAACATCACGATGAACGCCGTGAAGTACACCGAGGCCGGCAAGCATACCTACACGCTGCGCGAGGTCAACGGCGGAACCACCAGCAAGGGCATCACGTACGGCGACGCCAAGTACACCATCGAGACCACCATTACCGACAAGGGCGATGGCACGCTCAAGGCTGAGCATGTCCTGAAGGACGCCACGGCTGCGACCTTCAAGAACACCTACAGCGTGACCCCGCTCGACGCAGAGCTCGACTTTGATCTGAGTAAGGCTATCGACGGTCGCGACTGGACGGACTCCGACGAGTTCAGCTTTACCATCACCGCCGCCGAGGGCACCCCGCTGCCCGATCCTGCAACCGTGACCGTGAACAAGCACGATGCGAAGGATGGCATCGCTGCCGTCAAGTTCGGCAAGATCCGCTACACGGCTGCCGGAACCTACACGTACGAGATCCGCGAGAACGCGGGTAACGCGGCCGGCATGGCGTATGACGGGCATGTCGCGACCGCCGAAGTGACCGTGACTGAGGACGGCGAGGGCAAGCTGACCGCCAATGTCACCAAGAAGGAAAACGGACGCTTCACCAACACGTACCGCACTGAGCTTAACTACACCGCGGCCGGCGGCCTCAAGCTCAGCAAGAGCCTCTCCGGACGTCCTATGACCGAGGGTCAGTTCACGTTTACCGTGACGCCTGCCGACGAGGCCTCGGCCAACGCGCTTGGCCTGCTGCCCGGAGCCAACAACTTCAAGTCCCCTGCGACGGCAGAGGCAACGGTCGGCCTGATCGACATCCTGGCTGGCCATGAGGTCAAGTTTACGCAGGCTGACGCCGGCAAGACCTTCACGTACACCGTAGCCGAGAAGAATGACGGCAAGCCCGGTTACACCTACGACGACGCCGTGCGTACCGTGACGATCGCCGTCGCCGATGACGGTGCCGGTACGCTTACCGCCACGACGACCGTCTCCGGCGGTCCCGAGGGTACGCATACGACGGTCCACAAGAGCGGTGAGAACAAGGTCGAGAGTGCCCTGGTGCCGTTCCACAACAGTTACAGCGCTACGACCAACACGCCTGGTGGCACCGCTGCTCAGGTCGTTGCCACCAAGACTCTGACCGGCCGCCCGATGGCCGACGGCGAGTTCTGGTTCGGCATCGCCTATCAGGGTGAGCTTGTGGCATACGAAAACCTCAAGCCCAATATCGGCGGGCACGTGAGCTTTGATACGCTGCACTACGACACCAAGATGCTTGCTAATCTTGAGGCTGCTGGGCTTGCTTATCGTACCGATAAGGACGGCAAGCTTGCCTGGACCATTAACTACACGGCCTACGAAGATTTATTCGGGCTGCCGAATGGCGTTTCCGCTACAACGTGGAGCTTTGGCTTTAAGGTTATCGTCGTCGACAACGGTGACGGTACCCTGACGGCAACGGTCGACTACGGCGGCGTCGAGCCCTTGTTCGAGAACGTCTACGGCGCCGAAGCCGTCGATGCCGCGCTCACCGGCACTAAGAAGCTCCAAGCTGCCGAGGGCCTGACCCCGGCTGACATCACGGGCAAGTTCACCTTTACCGTGACCGCCGACGAGGCTGGTGCCCCGATGCCCGAGCGCACGACCGCAACCAACGACGCGGCTGGCAACGTGGGCTTTGGCAAGATCCACTTTACGCTCGAGGACCTCAACCGCGCTCTGGGCGTGACGACCGATGCTTCTGACGACGCATCGAGCGACGCCGAAGCCAACACCGGTGAGGCCGAGGTTGACGCCGACGCTGCCGAGACCGATGAGTCCAACGACGAGTCCGATCCCGCAACCCCCACCGCTCCGCGCTCGCACACCTTTACCTATACGGTGACCGAGTCCGGTAGCGTCCCTGGCGTGACCAACGACCCCAACGCCACGCGCAAGGTTTCCTACACCGTGACTGACGACGGCGCCGGACATCTGAGTGTCGTGCGCAACGGCGACGACGGTGCGGACTTCACGTTCACCAACACCTACGTCGTGGCGCCCACCGACTCTTCCGTGACCGATCAGGTCAAGACGGTTAAGCGTCTGACCGGACGTGACCTTGCAACCGGCGAGTTCACGTTTGAACTGCTCGAGGACGGCGTGGTTGTCGCCAGCGGCACCAACGACGCCAACGGCAACGTTACGCTGAGCCCGATCCACTACGAGGCGCCCGGTACGCACACGTACACGCTGCGCGAGGCTCGCCCGAACGCGCTTAGCCTGTACAAGGGTGTCACCTATGACGGCACGACCTACACCGTCGTGACCACCGTCTCCGACAACGGCGACGGTACGCTGGCCGCGACGCACAAGCTCGAGGGAACCACCGAGTCGGCTGGCTTTACCAACAAGTATCACGCCATGCCCACGCAGGTCTCCATCGGCGCCATTAAGGTGCTCGAGGGACGCGAGCTCAAGAAGGACGAGTTTAGCTTTAAGCTCGTTGGCGAGGACATCGAGTCTACGGTTACCAACGATGCCGACGGCAAGATCAACTTCGACAAGCTCGAGTACGACGAGCCCGGTACGTACGTCTACACCGTCAGCGAGGTCAAGGGTGACGAGGCCGGTATGACCTACGACAAGTCCGTCTTTACCGCGACCGTTAACGTGGTCGACGACGGCGAGGGCAACCTCAAGGCGAACGTTGCCTTTACCAAGGGCGACAAGAGCGTCGAGGGTATCGTGTTCAACAACACGTACAAGAAGCCCGAGACGCCCGTGCCGACGCCCGACCCCGGCACGCCCAAGACCGTGACGAACATCGTCAAGACGGTCAAGGGTTTCCTGCCCACCACGGGTGACCAACAGGCTGCCGCTCTGCTTATGGCATTTGTCATCGCCATGGCCGGCGTCGGAGCCCTAGTCTGGGGTATCCGTAAGCGCTAGGCACGTCGACAGCGCCCGGGGCCAAAAGGCCCCGGGCGGCCGGCAGGGCTAAATTCCGACCTACTCCTACCCCCAGCCGCCACGGAGGCATCTCCCTCCTCCGTGGCGGCACTTTTGTGTGCCGGGGGCGCCACGAAACCGGCCCATCTACTACGTTTAGCCCCTTACCCCCAACCATGCCAAAAAAACGCGAAGACAAAACCGCAGGTAGAACGCCTGTGGTTTTGTTCAAAACGAAGGTATGGTCATGGGTATCGCGTCAAACGTAGTAGATGGGCCGATTTCGTGGCGAGCGGTTCCGGCTGATCCCTTGGGGACGGAGGAAAACGGATCATTTTGGTCCCGCGAGGCTGGCGGAGGCACTCGTCCAGGGCCGCCCGAACAAAACTATGCCGGTTTACGGGGCTGAGTTACGAGTCTCCAACCATGCCGATATTCGTGAAAATAAAACCGCAGGTAGACGAGCCGTCATTTTGCAGAAAACGCGGGTATGGATGGGGGTCCTGAGTTTGGCCCCGTAAACCGGCATAGTTTTGAAATGGCCTTAAATCGGTAGCAGCCATTTTGCTATGCCGGAACGGTCGGTCTTCGGGCAACTACCCTCGCAGGTAGGCGATAGCGATCTGCGTGCGGTTGCGCAGGCCCATCTTTGCCAGGATTGAGCTGATGTGGTTGCGCACGGTGCCTTCGCCCATGTAGGCGGTGGCGGCGATCTCTTTGTTGTCGAGGCCGCGGGCGATGAGTTCGGCGACTTCGAACTCGCGGTCGGTCAGGCTGGCGAAGGCTGCGGGCCGGCGGGGCGTGCCCGCCTCGACGTCCGTTCCGTCAAAATCGATGTCCTCGATCGCCTTGCCCTCGAGCACGCGTTTGCCGTCCATGACCTGCGCCAACGCCGGCGGAATGGCAGCGACATCGGTCTTGATCAGGTAGCCGCGGGCGCCCAGCTTGAGCGCCGACACAATGTACTCGTCATCCGAGAACGTCGTCAGAAACACCACGCGCGCCGCAGGGTCGTGCTCAAGGATCTCGCGCGCGGCCGAAAGGCCGTCGCGTCCCGGCATCTGGATGTCGAGCAGCGCAATATCGGGTGCGTGCTCGGCGTAGAGCGCCACCGCATCGTTGCCGTTGGCACCGGTGCCCACCACTTCGATCTGCGGCTGGGCGCCCAAGATAATCTTGAGCGAATCGACCACCAAGCGGTCGTCGTCGACAACGATGAGCCTCATCGGCCCTCATCTCCTTGCTGTTTGGGAACGGTGGCAAACACACGCCAGCCGCCGGCGCCGGCACGCGGGCCGGCGGTGAAGGTGCCGCCAAGCGCCTCGATGCGCTCGCGCATGGAGGCGAGCCCCATGCCCTCTGCGGTGCCGCGGCCGCTTGCTTGGACCTCACCCACGCCATCGTCGGTAACAATGAGCTGGTAAAACGACGGATGCTCCATGCACCGTACGGTGACGGTCTGGGCGCAAGCGTGGCGCATGGTATTGGAGAGCGCTTCGCGCAGGACCGCTGCAAAGCAGTTGGCGACGTTTGCGGGCGCATGTTCGGCCATAACTTCAAGCTCAATCTGCGGGCCGCCGTCCGAGCGTGTGCCTTCGACAATGCGTTCGAGCTGCACGGAAAGGTCGACGGCGTTGTCGTTGAGCGCGTGGACGCTGGTGCGCACAAGCTGGAGCGCCTCGTCAACCGTGCGTTTAACGTCGGCGAAATCGGCGGCGACGCCAGGCTCGTCGGCGTGGACCACGCGTAGGGCTTCGGCCTGCAGTGAGGCGCGCGTGAGCTGGTGCCCGACGTTATCGTGGATCTCGCGCGCGATGCGGGCGCGTTCGGCGAGCGTCGCGAGCTCGACTTCGTAGTCCTGGCGATCGGCAAGATCGCGGTTGCGCGCCTCGAGCGCGAGGGCTCGTTCCTGCAGCTCGTCGCGGGTGCGGCGCATGCGCCGCTGCTCGCGCTCCAACTGGGCGGTGCGTAGCGATAGCAAGGTGGCGGCAACCGAAAGGATGGCGGTTAACAGCAGCGTTCGGGTGGTGAGCACGCCACCACGAAGGTCCGCGACAAGCGCGCAGACAAACACGGCGCCAATCGCCAGCGCGGGCCAGATTCGTTCACGGCGAACGCGTCGCGCGATGTCATAGAGAGCGAGAGGCGCAAACGGCACAAACGGCGGCACGAAGACAGCCGCGATGATGCAGGCGTAGCTCGCGGCCTCGCTCACACGGCGGGCGCGGTTTCCCTGTACGACCTCGGCCAGCGAGGTGGCAATAACGCCAAGGCAAAACGCCGCGACCAGGCGAGCGTCCACAGCAAGACCCATGGCGGCCGCAATACAGCACGCCAGCACGATCGATTTGTCGAAAAGCCTGTTCATACGGGTATTGTACGCGAAGCCGCGCGTGGTGGAGGGACCGCCTGCGCAACCGTGACATTCCTCCCACGCGGCAAAGCGGGGACGTCGGCAGGCCGCACGGCCAAGCTCCGCACTCGTGACAAAGCTCACTGGTGCGCGCCGCTCGCTCCTGCGATGATGCAATCGTACCGGGCCGCAATCAACAGAAGGGCCGCCTCATGACAGACATCGTCCACGTCGAAAACCTCGTCAAGCGCTACGACGACCTTATCGCGCTCGACCACTTTAGCCTGAGCATCGCCCCCGGCGAGATCTTTGGCCTGCTGGGCCCCAACGGCTCGGGCAAGACCACGTCCATCAACTGCATTCTGCAGCTGCTCGCCTACGACAAAGGCACCATCGAGCTGTTCGGCGAGCCCATGACGCCCGCCCGCTACGACCTCAAGCGCCGCATCGGTGTGGTGCCGCAGCAGGTGGCGGTGTTTGACGAGCTTACGGTGCGCGAGAACATCGACTATTTCTGCAGCCTTTACGTCAACGACCGCAAGCGCCGCCGCGCGCTGGTGGACGAGGCGATCGACTTTGTCGGGCTGGGCGACTTTACCAAGTTTCGCCCCGGCAAGCTCTCGGGCGGCCTGGCGCGTCGCCTCAACATCGCCTGCGGTATCGCGCACAAGCCCGAGCTCATCTTCTTTGACGAGCCCACGGTGGCGGTCGACCCGCAGAGCCGCAACGCCATCCTGGAGGGCATCTGCCGCCTGCGCGACGAGGGCGCCACGGTGGTGTATACCAGCCATTACATGGAGGAAGTCGAGCAGATTTGCAGCCGCATCATGATCATGGACGGCGGACGTGTGCTGGCGCAGGGCACCAATGACGAGCTCAAACGCATGATTCAAATGGGCGAGCGCGTGACTGTCGAGGTCAGCGCCGTAGAGACCGCCACGGTCGAGCGGCTGCGCGCCCTCGAGCACGTGCTTTCGGTTGAGTTGTCCGGCGGCGAGCTCGTCTGCACCTGCGAAGCGAGCCCGCACAATTTGGTCGACATCCTCGACACGCTGCGCGCCGCCGATGTGGCGCTCGGCCGCGTGTGGAGCGAGCCGCCGACCCTCAACGACGTGTTCCTCGAGATCACCGGCCGCGAGCTGCGCGACTAGGGGGCAGCCATGTTCAACACCATTATCATCACGGTCAAAACGCTGCTGCGCCGGCCGAGCACGTGGGTCTGGGGCGCCCTCTTTCCCATCGCGCTTTCCACGATGTTCATGTTTATGTTTGCGAACCTGAGCTCCGACGGCACGGTCGACCCGGTGCCGGTTGCCGTCGTGGCGGACAAGGTCTGGGACGCTTCGACCTTTAAGGATGTGGCGACGTCGCTTGCCAAGGAAGGCGACGACCAGCTGCTCGAGATCCACGAGCTCGACGACGCAGCCGATGCGAACCGTGCGCTCAAGGCCGGTGAGGTCGCGGGTATCTATACGGTCGACGCTGCGGGCACGCCCAAGCTCACACTGCTATCGAGCTACGACAGCTCGCGCGCATCATCGGTGCTCACCGATCGCAGCATCTTGGAGACGGTGGCAAGCTCGTATACACAAAATGCCGAGCTCATGTCCCAGATTGCCCAGGACAACCCGGCGGCGCTCGCCGACCCCGAGGCGGTTGCGCGCGCCCTGTCGCTCGAGGGCGGCACCCGCCGCGTAAGCCTGACACGCACCACACCCGACGGCACGGTCATCTACTATTACGCGCTCTTTGGCCTGGTCGCGATGATGTCTGCCGAGTTTGCCGCCTTGAGCGTCATCGACCTGCAGCCCAATCTGTCGGGTCTTGGCGCGCGTCGCTGCGTGGGCGGTCTTTCCAAAACGGCGTCGCTGGCCGGTATCTTTGTGGGCTCGTGGCTGGTCTCCTTTGCCTCGATGGCGATCGCGATCGGCTACGTGCGTCTGGTCGTGGGCGTCGACTTTGGCGGGCGCGAGGGGCTGTGTTTGGTGGGCGGCGCCGCTTCCGCGCTTGCCGCCACGGGCTTGGGACTCTTTGTGGGCACGCTTCCCGTTAAGGGCGGCAAGGCGTCCAAGTCTGGCATCCTCACGGGCTTTGCCACTACGTGCGCCCTGTTCGCCGGCCTCTACGGCGAGCCAGCGATGGCGCTTGCCGACGACGTCGCCCGCGCCTGCCCGGCTGAGTGCTGGCTCAACCCCGTCAAGCTTATCTGCGACATGTTCAACCGCCTGTATTTCTTTGAAGACTTGGGGCCTTTTGCCGTTCGCGCGGGCGCGCTGGTCCTCATGACGCTGGTGTTTGTTGCCGCCGCCACGCTGATTTTTGGAAGGAGCCGCTATGAGCACCTTTAAGACCGCGCTTCGCATGGCGCTGGCGCACCCGTTCTACCTGCTCATCTATACGGTGTTCATTTCGCTGATGGGCGTATTCATCGCGGCATCCGTGAGCTGGAACTCGTCGCAGCTCACCGAGTACAAGCCCTACGACGCCAACGTGATCGTGGTCGACCGCGATGGCAGTGATCTTTCACTTGCGCTCACCAAGCACCTAGGTTCGCGGTTTGACCTGGTCACGGGCGTCGGCGATGACACGTACGACCTTGCGGACGCGCTCTCCAAGAGCAACAGCGCCAAGGGCAGCGCCGACTGCGTGTTCTTTATCCCGGAGGGGTTCGAGGACGACCTGGTCGCGGCTGCCCGCGCGGGGGAGTCCCTGCCCAAGCTCGATGTGACCTACGGTGCCGGCACCATGGCGGCGGCGCTTTCGTCTGCCGAGGCTTCGCGCTGGATCTCGCTCGCGGGCGCTGCGGCGGCGCTTGAGCCCGCTGCTTCTAACGGCGACGTTGCCAAGGCTGCCGAACACGCGGCCACCGAGCGTGCCGAGGTCGAGATCGAGCAGGTCAAGGTCGACTCGACTGCCGCCGCCACGCTCGAGTCGTACTTCAACTTTGGCGCGTACGCGATCATCTCGTCGGTCATCGTGTCGGTGGGACTGGTGTTCTCGGGCATGAACGAGCCCGAGCGTGTGCGCCGCATGGAGGCCGGCCCGGTCTCCGAGCGCCAGCGCTCGCTTGCCGTGTTTGCGGCCGCCGCCGTGCTCACCGTCTGCATCTGGTTTGTGTCGAGCATGATGGGCGTCGTGGGCTTTGCCGGCGCGGTTGCCGAGGTCGGCGTGGGTCGTGTGTGCCTGGCGCTGTCGGCGACGTTTGCCCTGGCGTGCACGCCTCTGGCCGTTGGCTTTGCGCTGTCGAGCCTGGGTGCGCGCGAGGAGCTGCTTAACGGTGTGGGCAACCTGCTCGGCATGCTCATGACGTTTTTGGGCGGCGCTTGGATGCCGCTGTCGCTGATGGGCTCGGCCGTGCAGACGGTGGCGCACTTTGTGCCGACGTATTGGGTGAACGACGCGATTGGCAAGGCGCTCGCTTCGGATCTGACGTCCACCGTGTTGGGCGACATCGCCTGCGACCTGGGCGTCACCGTGCTCTTCGCCGCCGCCATTGCCGCCGTAGGCCTGGCCCTCTCACGCGCCAAATCCCGCGCCTAGTCTGAAATAAATCCTAGGCCTCGCCCCAAAATAGTTCGCCAAGGTTTACTATTACGTTCATAAAGTAGTACGAGGCTAACAATGGGGGATACCATGGCAACGCAGGAAGCCTACGTCCAGGTTAAGGATCTCAAAAAGCACTACGGCGACGGTGATGCGCGCCTGACGGTACTCGATGGCATCGACGCGTCCATCAACCGCGGCGAGATCTGCGTCATGCTGGGGCCCTCGGGCTCGGGCAAGTCGACCTTTCTCAACCTGATCGGCGGCCTGGAGGATGCTGACGGCGGCTCCATCATGGTGGACAGCTGCGACCTCACGGTGCTCAAGCCTGCCGACCTGGGCGAGTATCGCCGCCGTGAGCTGGGCTTTGTCTTCCAGTTCTACAACCTGGTGCCCGACCTCACCATCAAGGAGAACATCGAGGTCACGGCGCACCTGTCCAAAAACCCGCTCAATGTCGACGACCTGCTGCGTTCGCTGGGCCTTTACGAGCACCGCAACAAGTTCCCGCGCCAGGTCTCGGGCGGCCAGCAGCAGCGCTGTGCCATCGGCCGCGCACTCGTCAAAAACCCGGGCCTGCTGCTGTGCGACGAGCCCACGGGCGCGCTTGACTATAAGACGTCCAAGGAAATCTTGCAGCTCATGGAGGATGTCAACCGCACCTACGGCTGCACCATCATCATTGTCACCCACAATGCCGCCATCGCGCGCATGGCCAATCGCGTGCTGCGCCTGCGCGACGGGCACATCGTCGAGGATGAGCTCAACGAGTCGCCCGTTGCGGCCGCCGAGCTCGATTGGTAGGCGGCGCCATGACACCTCTCGCAAAACGTCTCCCGCGCGAGCTGCGCCGCAATATCGGCAAGTACCTGGGCATCTTTTTGCTTATGTGCGGAAGCATCGCTCTCACCTCGGGCTTTTTGCTCGCAGCGCATTCCATCGGCTGCCTTATCGACGACATGCGCGATGCGTACACGATTGAGGACGGCCGCGTGACCACCTCCTTCGAGGCCACCAAAGACCAGCTCAAGGCGGCCGAGGATACAGCCGGCGACGTCGGCGGCGTTACGCTCTACAAGAATTTCTCCATCGACGCCATCATCAAAAAGACCGCCGGCGACGACGGCATCAAGCGCACGCTGCGCACCTATGCGCACCGCGCTAAGGTGGACATTGCGTCCTATTGTGAGGGCAAGGAGCCCAAGACGGACGATGAGGTAGCCATCGACCGTGTCTTCGCCACCAACAACGACCTCGCCGTGGGCGATAAGGTCGAGCTCGAGGGCCGCACCTACACCATCTGCGGCATCATGACCCAGCCCGATAGCCAGGCGCTGTTCCTCAACAATTCGGACTTTACGGTGAACACCATCACGTACGGCGTGGCAGAGGTCACCGATGGCGGCTTTGTCGCGCTCGAAGATGCTGGCGGCGCACCCGCCTACACCTACTCCTTCACCTTTACCGATCGCGATCTCTCCACCGCAGACCGCATCGACGCCGAGCAAGATATGATCGAGGCGCTGACCGACGCCGATGCGCGCGTGGACGATCTGATCGACGCCGATTCCAATCAGGGCATTGGCTATGCGCGCGATGATGTGGACGGCGACTCTATGATGTGGATGACGCTGCTCGACATCATCATCGTGATCATGGCGTTTGTCTTTGTGGTCCTTACCGACGCCACCATCGAGGAGGAGAGCGCTATCATCGGCACGCTGCTCGCCAGCGGCTATCGTCGACGCGAGATCGTGCTGCACTACCTTGCGCTTCCCGCCATCGTGGGCGTGGTCGCAGCGCTTTTAGGCACTGCGCTCGGTGTTGTGTTCTTTACTGAGCCCATGCGCAGCCTCTATTACGGTTCGTACAGCCTGCCGCCCTTCCAGGTGTACTGGAGCTGGGAGATCTTTGTGAAGTGCGCCGTGGTTCCCGCCGCCGCGCTCATCCTCATCACGCTGGTGGGCCTGCTTCGCAAGATGGGCAAGACGCCGTTGCAGTTCCTTCGTCACGAGGCGAGCGGCAAATCGGGCACCAAGCGCGGCTTGCAGCTGCCGGAGCGCATGGGTTTTGTTTCCCGCTTCCGCCTGCGTATCTTCCTGCGCAACCTGGGCAACTTCGCCACGCTCTTCGTGGGCATTGCGTTTGCGTCGCTGCTGCTGCTCTTTGGCCTGGCGATTCTGCCCACGATGACGCACTATGCGGACAACCTCGAGACAGGCCTGGTCGCCGAGCACCAGTACACGCTCAAGGCGCCGCTGGAGCTCGAGGGTACTGCCGAGGAGCGCGAGCAGTGGTCGGCACTCGAGCGCTTGCAGTCGGTTGACGGCGCGCTGCTTTCCGCCGCTCAGGATGCCGATGACGAGCTTGACGACGCGGCCGATGCGGCGCAGGCGGCAGCCGATGCCGCGACCGCATCTCCGTCTGCCGAGAGCCTGACTGCGGCGCAGGATGCGCTTGCAAACGTCCAGGACAAGAAGGATGCGCTCTACGCGCGCCTTGACGATCTTGCCGATGCCCTCGGCTGCGACCGCGGCGAGGCTATCGACCTGATCGACAAGGCCTCTAAGATCGACACCGACAACGATGATATCCACCCGGTCAACACGATCGACAACGGTGCAGGCGCAATCGCGCAGGCCGAGAAATACGCCGTCTACCAGCTGCAATACGATCGCGGCGACGGAAATGGCGAGGAGACGATTTCCGTTTACGGCATTTCATCCGATTCGCGCTATTGGAAAGACCTCAACGTCGGCGACGGGCGCGTCGTCTTTGGCGGCGGCCTGCTCGACAAGTTTGGCTGGAGCGAGGGGCAGAAGGTCACGCTCGGCGA
Source organism: uncultured Collinsella sp. (assembly GCA_902495525.1). Lineage (GTDB taxonomy): Bacteria > Actinomycetota > Coriobacteriia > Coriobacteriales > Coriobacteriaceae > Collinsella. The sequence goes on along the minus strand of CABUXL010000007.1, from coordinate 31,726 downwards.
CAAGTACGAGGGCGAACATTATTCCCTTGAGTACGCGGGCAAGGACTGTGCCTGGGGCTCCAAGTCGGACATGAATATCTATATGAGTATCGAAGACTTTAACGAGCTGTTCGGCAACGACGCCGCCTACTTTAACGGCTATGTGAGCGATGAGAAGCTCGACCTTGATTCGCGCTACTTTGCCGGCGACACCACGCCCGACGACATGCGTGCCGTGGGCGACCAGTTCATCGGCATGATGAGCAAAATGATCGGCATGATGGTTGGGCTCGCGGTGTTTATCTTCCTGCTGTTTATGTACCTGCTGACCAAGGCTGTGATCGACCACAGCGCCCGTTCGATCAGCTACATGAAAGTCTTTGGCTATCGCGATAGCGAGATTTCGCATCTGTACATCCGCTCGATCACGTTGTGCGTGGCGGCGTCACTCGTGCTGAGCCTGCCGGTCATTATTGGCTCGCTCACGGCCATCTTCCGCTCGATGCTGCTCGCCTACAACGGCAATATCGAGATCTACGTGCCCGCTTGGTCCATGGCGGCGTGCGTGGGCATTGGCTTTGTGACCTACCTGGTCGTGGCGCTGCTGCACACGCGCTCTATCAAGCGCGTCAGCCTGGCCGAGGCCCTCAAAGTCCAAGAGTAGTCATTGGGGACGTTCTTAAACGACCAGTCATCGGGGACAGTCTTTGCCGATTCGCCGGCTCGCCGGCCGTGCTGGCAAGGACTGTCCCCAGCTGCCGGCAGGAAAGGAACGTCCCTAGCTGCCAGGTGGCGAGGCACTCATTTAAGTCCGTCCCCAATGAGTGGTTTCAGTCATTTAAGTCTGTCCCCAATGACTAGGTGCCGTACTTGACTTTAACTCTGCTTTAACTGGTACCATCCTCTATGTCTGTAACGCCATATAGACCGAGGGGATAGATCTATGACCGCAACTGCACCCGCAGCACCCGCTAAGGTGTACTTCACCAACCTGCGCACGCATGCTCGCGAGAGCCAGCTCGACAAGCTCAAGCGCCTCATCCGTCACGCCGGAATTGAGCAGATCGACTTTGAGAACAAGTTCGTCGCCATTAAGATTCACTTTGGCGAGCTGGGCAACCTGAGTTTTTTGCGTCCCAACTACGCCCGCGCCGTCGCGGATGTCGTGAAGGAGCTGGGTGGCAAGCCCTTCCTCACCGACTGCAACACGCTCTATGTGGGTAGCCGCAAAAACGCGCTCGAGCACATTGATACCGCCTACCAGAACGGCTTTACCCCGTATGCTACGGGTTGCCAGATCATCATCGCCGACGGCCTCAAGGGCACCGACGAGGCGCTTGTCCCGGTCGAGGGCGGCGAGTACGTGCACGAGGCCAAGATCGGTCAGGCGCTCATGGATGCCGATATCGTGATCAGCCTCACCCACTTTAAGGGTCATGAGCAGGCCGGCTTTGGCGGTGCCATGAAGAACCTGGGCATGGGCGGCGGCAGTCGCGCCGGCAAGATGGAGCAGCATGCCGCCGGCAAGCCGAACGTCGCGCCCGAGCACTGCGTTGGCTGCCGTGCCTGCGAAAAGATCTGCGCGCACAACGCTATCTCGTTCGATGGCACCCGCGAACGCGAGCTTGCCGGCGGCGCTACTCGCACGGTGCACGTGGCCGCTATCGACCACGATCGCTGCGTGGGCTGCGGCCGCTGCATCGGCGTGTGCAACCAGGACGCCATCAAGCCCGGCTATGAAGCCGCGGCCGACGTGCTCAACTGTAAGATCGCCGAGTACACCAAGGCCGTTGTCCAGGATCGTCCCAGCTTCCACATTTCGCTGGCTATGGATATCAGCCCCAACTGCGATTGCCATCCCGAAAACGACACGCCTATCGTCAACGATATCGGCATGTTCGCGAGCTTCGACCCGGTCGCCATTGACCAGGCCTGCGCCGATGCCGTCATGGCATCCGAGCCGCTGCCCAACACCGAGCTCACCGATAGCGCGGCCAAGATGGAGCACAACCACGAGCATCTGGAGGGCGAGCAGGCCAAGGATCCCTTCTGCATCACGCATCCCGACACCGACTGGCGCGTGTGCATCGCGCACGCCGAGAAGATTGGCCTGGGCACGAGCGAGTATGAGCTCATCGAGGTCAAGTAGCGCCTAGCTATTGGACAAAATAAGCGCCTTTGTAGCGTTAGTTGAGCAAAAGCCGCCTGTGAGCACAGCGCTCACGGGCGGCTTTTCGGAAGTGCGGTGAAAAATCGAATACCGCCGACCACAAACCGATTTTTGGCAACAAAACCCCAGACGTTGCTTTTTGCCTAAAAATTCTTGTCGAGGAAGTTGTCGACCGTGTTCCAGTAGAGTTCGGGGTCGACCTGCGCGCTCTTGGCGTGGGTGGCGCCATGGATAGTGAGCTTTTGCTTGACCTTGCTGGCGCACGCGTCGTAATTTTGGTCGAGCATGCTGTACGGTACAAAGGTGTCCTGGTCGCCGTGGATAAACAGCATGGGAACCGTCGCGTGTTTGAGTTGCTCCACACTGCTCGCCTTATGAAAGTCGTAGCCCGCGCGCACGTTGCACACCAAGTTTGCTATATCGAGCAAGGGAAAGCTGGGCAGGCCGAACACGTCCTTGAGCTGCAGAGAAAACTCGTCCCAAACACTCGTATAACCGCAGTCCTCGATAATGCATTTCACGTTTGCGGGCAGAGATTCCCCCGCGACGTTCATGGCGGTTGCCGCACCCATCGACTCGCCAAAGACCAGGATGCGCGCCTCGGGGTCAGCCTGAACGATTCGCTCGATCCATGCGACGACATCGAGCCGCTCGGGCCAGCCCATGCCGATATAGTCGCCGCCGGAGCGCTCGTGGGCGCGTGCGGCGGGTGCGAGTACGTTCATGCCGCGGTCGTGGAATCGCTTGACGTATCGGGCCATACCGATGGGCTCGTTGGTATATCCATGCAGGCAGACGGCGTAGTCGTGCGTGCTCTCCGACGCAGCAAAATACCAGGCGGCAAGCTCGGTCCCGTCGTTCGCGGTGAGGCTGCTGCTCTCGCGGTTTTCCTTAAACCACGCCCGTGCCTCGCCCTCCTCGGCGTCCATCTGCTCGCCCTTTTCGGCGTCCTTGCCATCCTGCATCATCTTCATGGTGTACGGCGCTTGGGGGTTCAGGGCAAAGTCAAACAAAAAGTTGCCGGCAAACCCCAGCAGCGCGACAACGAGCACCAGCGCAACGACGCCGGCTATCTTGAGCTTTCGATGGGAACGTGCGTTTTGAGCCATGCGGTATTCTCCTATAAGATGTTAATAAATCAACATTTAATGCAAGCGCATTATGGACGTTCGCCGTTGATGCGTCAACAGGCAAAGAATGGGTAAACAAAGGGTCACGTATGGTGCAAATTTCGCACGTACCTAGACGCTTTGATATAGTGTTGAGAACTCTTTACGTTGGAGGATGTAACCGGCATGTCCGATTCGAGCGACAGTTCTAAGCCGCGACCCAAGACCGCGGCCGTTCCACACTACACAGTGGGCGAGGAGATCATGAACTCCGTCACCCATGGTGTCGGCTGCCTGCTGGGTATCGCGGGCCTGGTGCTCCTGATCGTATTCGCCGCCCTGCGCGGCGGAGGCCCGGCCCATATGGCCGCGGCGATTGTCTATGGCGTCAGCATTATCCTCGAATACCTAGCCTCCACGCTCTACCACGCGATTCAGCCCGCGCGCGCCAAGCGCGTGTTTCGCATCATCGACCACAGCTGCATCTACCTGCTCATAGCCGGCAGCTATACGCCGTTTTGCCTCATCACGCTCGCAAACGACGGCGGCGCTGTGCTGTTCTTTGCCGTATGGGCCATCGCCATCATCGGCATCGCCCTCGAGTGCTTCCTACGCGAGCGCCAGCCGCATTGGGTAAGCGGCCTGGTCTACCTGCTGATGGGCTGGCTCGTTGTCTTTAAGCTGCCCGAACTTGTTGCGCTGCTCAACCCCGTGGCACTTGCCCTGCTCGCCGTCGGCGGCGTGTGCTACACCGCGGGCGTGCCGTTCTATATCGCCAAAAACGTGCGCTATCTGCACAGCGTGTTTCACCTGTGGGTGCTCGCCGGCAGCATCTTCCAGTTCATGGCGGTGATCCTCTTCGTAATCTAGCGACCACGCCTGCGCGCCCGCGTTCTCGTTTGGGCGCCGGTGCAATTGCCGTATCCGCCATCAACGTTTTAACCTGACGTCCCGAATCTTGGAGGTTCGAGAAACTCCCGATGGACATAACCATCTCCCTTATCACCACCCTCGTTTTGACCCTCATCAACGGCTACTTCTCTATGTCCGAGATGGCGCTCACCACGGCCAAGCGCGCCGTGTTGGAGCACGAGGCCGAGGAGGGCGACAAGCGCGCCGAGCGTGCCATTAAGCTGGCTGCCGACTCCGACCAGCTGCTCGCCACCATCCAGGTTGCCATTACGCTCGTGGGCTTCGCCTCGTCCGCCGTCGCCTCGACGAGTCTGTCCGACCCGCTCGCCACGTGGCTCATGAGCTTTGGCATCGCGCCGCTCTCCGCCATCGCGCGCGGCCTGGCGCCGGTCATCATCACCGTCGCGGTCGCCTTCGTGTCCATCGTGATCGGCGAGCTCGTCCCCAAGCGCATCGGCCTGGCCAATGCCGAGGGCGTGTCCAAGCAGGTCGTGGGACCGTTGTCGTTTTTCCAAAAGATCGCCCGTCCGCTCGTGTGGCTGACCGGCGCCTGCTCCGATGGCCTGGCCCGCATCCTGCGCATCAAGAGCGCCGACGACCGCCAAAACGTCTCGGAAGAAGAGATCAAGTACATGGTCTCGGAGCAGGACGACCTGCTCGACGAGGAAAAGCGCATGATCCACGAGATCTTCGACCTAGGCGACACCGTTGCCCGCGAGGTCATGGTGCCGCGCGTGGACACCACCATGTGCGAGGACGACGAGACGGTCGCCGACGTGCTGTCCACCATGCGCCAGACCGGCTTCAGCCGCATCCCCGTCTATCACGAGGACCCCGACAACGTCGCCGGCATCGCGCACATCAAGGACCTGATCCAACCCGCGCTCGACGGCAAGGGTGACCAGCCCATCGCCGGCTTTTTGCGCGACGCCACCTTTGTGCCCGACACCAAGGACATCCTGCCGCTACTGTCCGAGATGCAGACCTCGCACGACCAGATCGTGGTGGTCGTGGACGAGTACGGCGGCACGGCCGGCATTATCACCATCGAGGATATCGTCGAGGAGATCGTCGGCGAGATCGAGGACGAGTTCGACCCCGACAACAAGTATCTCACGCGCCTTTCGCGCCGCGAGTGGCTCGTTGATGGGCGTTTTTCGTGCGATGACGCGATTGAGCTTGGTTGGCCGCTCGAGGAAAGCGATGATTATGAGACCATCGCCGGCTGGATTTTGGAGCTTTGCGACTCGGTGCCCGACATCGGAGAGGTGTTTGAGGTCGCGGGGTACAAGTTTAAAGTTCAGTCGATGCGTGGCCAGCGCATCTCGCTCATTCGCGTGATCGCTCCGGCCGAAACCGATAAGAAGGATTCCGAGTCTTCGGTAGACGAGCCGACGACGTCGGGTGCGGGTTCCGCGAATCCGCACGACGGCGACGAGTAGGACAAGGAAGAGTAGGGGAGAGTTATGGCAGGCCTGTTCAACATCCTTAAGGTCACCGTCAGTGAGGACAAGATCTGCGCGCATGTGCTGGTGAACCCCGGCATGCCGCTCATGACCTCGGAGGACATCGAGGCCACGGCGCGCGTGTACTACCTGGTGCCCGCGATTGCCAAGCACCTGTGCCTGGGCGATTCCGGTCGCGAGTTCCAGGACTGCATGGGCCAGACCGAGCTCTGCCACTTGCTGGAGCACGTGACGGTTGAGCTCATGAACGAGACCGGTCTTGCCGGTAGCATCTCGTGCGGCCGCACGCGCGTAAGCGAGCACGACGAGCGCGTCTTTGAGGTTGAGCTTTCGTGCCCCGACGACGCGCTGGCCATCGGCGCGCTGTCTTCGGCCACCTTTATGATGGACTGGGCCTATCTGCACGCCGACCAGCCTGCCCCTGACGTGGAAGGCACGGTCGCGGGCCTGCGCAACCTGGTGCTGGGCATGCGCGCCGAGGCCGAGGGCAAGGATCCTCACGAGGCCGTCGCCGCTGCGAACGGCGAAGATGCTGCCGAGGACGAGGGCGCTGACGAGGGCGATGTGCCGGTCGACGCCGAGCCCGTTGCCGATGCGACCGCCGAGCCTGTTCCCACCGAGCCCCAGGGCGTCCCCAACTTTGACGACGAGCCCCAGGTGGCGATTGATACCGAGGGTGCGGTTGCCGAGAACCACGAGGCCTCCGCTGCCGTCTTTGGCGGTGCGGCGACGGTTCCGGCAGGACCTGCGCATGAGGGCGGTCTGCCGCTCGTGGACGGCGCCGGCGAGGACCCGGGTGCCACGGTGGCCATGCCGGCTATGCCCCAGGAGTAGGCCTAGGCGTTTATCACCATCACATACCTGCGCCTTTGCCGTACGCAGATGAGCGGAGCGGCAAGTGATGCGCTGCGGGTATAATGGACAGCATTCAAACGGTGGGCACCGACGTGCCCGCAGGAGAGGAATGATCATGGGTAAGACTTTCAGCTTTGTCTCCGGCGCACTTTTTGGTGCCGCTGCCGGCGCTATTGTCGGCGTTGCTCTGGCCCCGCGCTCGGGCGCCGAGACCCGCGCCATGGCTGCCGATATCGCCAACGACGCCTGGGACAATATGCGCGACACCTACGAGCACAGCGCCGAGGAGGCCCGTGCTGCGGTGAATGACTTTGGCCCGATGGTCGACGCCAAGACCGACGACCTGCGCGCCAAGGTCGACCTGGCCCGCGAGCGCATGGACCAGCTGCGCGAGCAGCTCAACGACGCCATTTCGGGCGGCAACGTGACGCCTGCCGCCGACGTCGTGGTCGAAAACGCCGTCGAGGCTGATACCGAGGCTGCGGAGCCCTCGACCGAGGCATAATGCGCGCCGGGGATTTTGTCGGCGCCAAGATCTATCGCAAGCCTACCGAGGACAAGCGCACCAAAAAGGACGGCACGCCGCGCAGCCCTAAAAAGCTCGGAAAGATTCACTTTCCGGTCTTTACCCCGGGCGGTACGCGCGTGGTCGGCTTTATGGTCCGCCAGTCCGATATCGCGGGCATGATCGAGCGTCCCGACCGATTCGTAGCGCTCGACGCCATTGGTGTCTACGAGGGCGCCATTGCGGTCGATGACGTCAAGGACACGTACGATGCCGCCGCTGCCAAGCGCCTCGACATCAACCTGGACGATTGCATCATCTGGGTCGGTATGGACGTGCGCACGGAATCGGGCGACGTCGTGGGCTATTGCTCGGACGTTGAGTTCAAGCCACGCTCGGGCATCGTGCAGGCATTCTATGTGACCGCCGGTGCTGCTTCGAGTATTTTGGTTGGTGACACGCAGGTGCCGCCGACGATGCTGCGCGGCTACGAGAACGGTGCGATGGTCGTCTCGGACGAGGTCAAGTCGCTCGGGTATTCGGGCGGTGCGGCCGCCAAGGCCGCCGAGGCCAGCGTCGTGGTGGGCGACAAGGTCAAAAAGGGTGCCAAGGTACTCGACGACAAGGGATCGGTTGCCGTGGACAAGGGCAGTCGCGCACTGGGCAAGCAGCTCGGCAAGACGCGCGGCATGTTCAAGGCCTTTAAGGACGAATACCAAAAGGCGAGCGGAGGCTCGTCAAAAGCTACAAAATAGCGACGTACCAAATGATGGGAGGCAAGCCGGAGACCTGTTGCTCCGGCTTGCTGTGTTTATGGGGGAGGGCACATGCACCAAAACGGATCCAACTTAAACGGGCGTTCGGATGCGCATCCGACAGCGCGCCGCGACCTGGGGCAGCTGCCCAGCGGTCAGCGCCGCCGTCACCGTAAGCCCGGCGCGATGTATCTCAACCATAGCCGCGGCTTTAGCGATCGCAGCGCGCGCATCGGCAACAGCCGTACGCCCCGTCGTTCGTCTCGCTTGCCCTATGCGCTCATTGCCGTGGGTTGCGCACTCGTGCTGTTTATCGCTGCCGTCGTGGGCTACGTCAACCGCAGTGTGGACGTGGAGCTCAACGGCCAGAAGACCGCGGTGCGTGTGGGCTCTACGCTGCAGAATCTCATCGACGACCAGGAGTTGACCGATACCTACGACGCAGGCGACCTGCTGGCCGTCGATGACAGCGTGCTCAAGCGCCATGGGGGCGAAAAGCTGTCGGTGAAGGTCGACGGCAAGCGCGTGAAGCAGGGCAAATGGGATAGCCGCGAACTTGAGGGCGGCGAGAAGGTGACGGTCAAGGATGGCCGTAACATCTACGAGAAGCACGAGGTTCAGGCTACGGTTATCGAGCCCAAGCTCAAGGTCGAGGGTACGGGCGCTATCGAGTATGTGCAGACGTGGGGTGTCCAGGGCCGCTCCGAGGTGTGGGTTGGTGAGCAGTCGGGCAAGACGCAAGACCGCGGCGAGGTTGTGCCCGCCACCGATTGCGTCGTTGCGTGCGCCAGCGTGGCGCCCAAGGGCAACAAAAAGTACGTGGCGCTGACGTTTGACGAGGGTCCGAGCGGCGCCACCAAGCAGATCTTGCAGGTGCTCAAGGAAAAGGGCGTCACCGCGACGTTCTTCCTTTCGGGCGATGCGGCCGAGGCCTCGCCTGCCACGGCCAAGGCGATTGTCGATGCCGGGTGCGAGATCGGATCCAACAGCTACAGCGACGATTCGCTCAAGGGTCGGGACCGTGAGGCGGTACGCGAACAGATCATGAAAGGCACCGATGCGATTAAGTCGGCGACCGGCGTGAAGACGATGCTGCTGCGTGCTCCCTACGCTGCCTTTGACGAGCAAAACTGGATTGATGCGATGGACCTGGTCTCCGCCGTGGTCTCGTGGAATATTGACTCGGGCGACTGGCTGCTCAACGGTGCCGACGAGCAGGTCTCGACGGTGCTCGATTCGGTGACGCCGGGCAATATCGTGTTGCTCACCGATAGAGACGAATGCGCCGAGCAGACGCTCGAGGCGCTGCCGCAGATTATCGACGGCCTCATTGCTGACGGCTACAAGATCGTGACGCTCAGCGACCTGGTCAAGACGGACACGTCGCTGAGCAAAAAGCTCACCTCGCTGACGAAGGCCACCATGCCCAAGGACGCCGTGTTCCCCCAACTTGTCGAGGACAACGACACCACAGAGTAGTTATTGGGTAGTCATTTAAGAACGTCCCCAATGACTATGTCACGGATGCGTCAGCGTTTGGTATGCCCGCAATGTGCAGCGCATAAATTCGATGCCGCAGGGCGATGCTGATGCTATAGTTACTGCGGTTAATGAGGGTCAAGAGAAAGGTTACAGGTGAAATCCAAACCTCGACCATACAGTCGATGACCCCATGCAGGTGCTTTTTGCGCATGCACGGGGTGTAAGCGTCGAGCGGCGCGCCGCCCGCGCATGCGTATACATATCCAGAAGCCCCCGGACGCCGCACGCGCGGCCGCGTCCGGAGGAATAATGATGGGGAGCACCATTGAATTATCTGAGTGAGATGCTCAAATTGCCGGTCTTGGACGTCGACGGCGAAAAGCTCGGCGTGGTCAACGATTTTGGTATTGCTACCGGCGAAGTTTTTCCGCACGTGACGTCGCTCGCGTTCCGGGGACCCGGCAAGACGCCGTTTATGATCAGCTGGCGCAAATGGGTCGACCGTATCGACGAGACGGGTGTACACCTTAAGACGTCGGCCACCGAAATCCGTTTTTCGTACCTGCAGCCGACCGAACTCTTGCTTGCCCGCGACGTGCTCAACAAGCAGATAGTCGACACGCAGGGCATGAAGGTCGTGCGCGTCAACGACATCAAGTTTTCCATGTCGGGCGAAAATCAGCTGCGCCTGCTGGGCGCCGAGGTCGGTGCCCGCGGTCTGCTACGCGCCATCAGCCCCGCGCTCGAGCATATCGTCGAAGGCTTTATGAAGCACCTGGGCAAGCCGCTCAGCGAGGACATTATCGCCTGGTCTTACATGGACCTGCTCGATCGCTCGACTAAGAACATCCAGCTCTCGGTGTCGCACAAGACGCTTGGCGAGCTGCATCCTGCCGACATCGCCGACATCATCGAGCAGCTCGATCCGCGCCTGCGCGCGCAGGTGTTCGCGCAGCTCGATACGGCACAGGCCGCCGAGGCCATCTCGGAGTTCGATGACGACGAGCTTATGACCGAGATGCTCGAGGGCCTGTCCGATACCGACGCATCGTCGATGCTGGCCATGATGGACCCGGACGACGCTGCCGACCTGATCGACGAGCTCGATTACGAGAAGGCCGAGAAGCTCCTGCGCCTGATGGGCGTCAAGGAGGAGAAGGCGATTCGTAATCTGCTGGGCTATGAGGACAACACCGCCGGCCGCATCATGACCTCGGAGTTTGTCTCGCTGCCCGCCACGGCGACGGTCGGCGATGCCATCGAGGCAATCCGCAAGCTCGACGAGGACTTTGAGAGCGTCTACTACGTCTATACCGAGGATCCGAGCGGCATGCTGACGGGCGTGCTTTCGCTGCGCACGCTGATCGTGGCCGACCGCGACGCCACGCTGGGCCAGCTCGCCTATCGCGATCTGGTCTACGTGTCGCCCGACGAGGACCAGGAAGACGTGACGGACGAGATGACCAAGTACGACCTGGTTGCCATCCCCGTCTGCGACGAGAACCGTCATATCCTGGGTATCGTAACTTTCGACGACGCCATGGACGTTATCGCCGAGGAGCACCAGGAGGACCTGCAGATCGCAGGCGTCGGCTCGGGCGACAGCGCGTCGGACGACTCGACGAACGTGCTCAGCTGGTTCGTGCATCGTCAGTACTGGGTCGTCGTGTGGGGCATTGCCTCGTGCCTTATGGCGACGGTGCTGGGGACGGCGCTGGACTCCGCGCATCTGGTGGTGTTCCCCATGTGCGCCATGCCGCTCGTGCTGCTGGCTGCCTCGCGCATGGTGTCGTTCGTCAAGAACTACTTCCTCGAGTACGACGGTCACGACGACGAGCCCAAGCCGTACCTGGGATTCTTCTTCCAGAGCACGGGCATGGGCCTGATTCTGTCGCTCGTGACCTACCTGTGCGCGCAGCTGGTGCGCACCGCCGCGTTCCCCGATGCCACCATGTTTGAGGAGCAGCTCTTTACCGGCTGCTTTAACATCGCGGCCATCATTTGTCTGATCGGCAACATGAGCGCCGTGATTTACCTGATGGTGCTGTTCTGGCGTGACGAGCATGACCTCAACACGTCGGGCACCGCCATGAACGTCATTGCCGTCATGATTTCGTGTGTGGCGTATTGCATCGCCGCGGTGCTGCTCGCCATGTCAGTCATGGGTTAGGTGGTCGCGTGCAAAATACCAAGCAAAAGTCGGGCACCAAGCAAAAGCTGACCATCGCGGCCATCTTTGGCGCTATGGGTCCCGGTCTGCTGGCGGCGCTTTCGGGCAATGACGCCGGCGGCATTGCAACGTATTCCAGCGCGGGCGCCAGCTATGGCTACAAGATGCTCTGGATGCTTCCCGTCATGACTGTGCTGCTCATCGTGACGCAGGAGACCGCGGCGCGCTGCGGCTGCGTCACGGGCAAGGGCCTGGCATCGCTCATTCGCGAGCGCTTTGGCGTGCGCAAGAGTGTACTTGCTATGGCGGCGCTGTTGATCGCCAACACGGCTGTGACCATTTCGGAGTTTGCGGGCATCGCCAGCGGCCTTGCTCTTTTTGGCGTGCCGGCGAGCATCTCGGTGCCGTTGGTGGCGCTGCTGGTGTGGATGCTTACCATGTCGGGTAGTTTCCAGCGCATCGAGAAGATTCTGCTGCTGGTGAGCTGCGTGTTCGTGACCTATATTGTCGCCGCGTTTATGGCTGGCCCTAACTGGGGTGAGGTCGCGGTCGACCTGGTCGTGCCTAACATTCAAAATGACCCCAGCTACGTGTCGCTCGTGGTCGCAACGATCGGTACCACCATCGCGCCGTGGATGATCTTCTTGGCGCAGAACAACGTGGTCGATAAGAACGCGAGCGAGGACGATATCGTGCTGCAGCGCATCGATACCGTGAGCGGCTCGCTTGCCGCCGATGTCATTGCCGGCTTTATTATCATCACGACCGGTACGGTGTTGTTCCCGGCGGGTATTCAGATTAGCGATGCTGCCGATGCCGCCCGCGCGCTGGAGCCTATTGCGGGTCAGTGGTCCACGGTACTGTTTGCCTCGGGCCTGGTCGCGGCGAGCTTCTTGGCTGCCTGCGTGCTGCCGGGCGTTACGTCGAGCGCTATCTGCGAGGCATTTGGCTGGGAGCGCGGTGCCGACCGCAGCTGGGACGAGGCCCCGGTCTATCGCGGCATCATTACGGCCATCATCGGTATCTCTGCCGTGCTGGTACTTATGCCCGGCGTCGATCTGTTCCAGATTATGATGACCTCGCAGGTCATCAATGGCGTGCTGCTGCCCGTGGTTCTGGTGTTCCAGGTGGTTATCGCCGCTGACCGTCACATTATGGGCACTAACCGCAACGGCCGCGTGTGGAATGTGCTCACTTGGGCGACTATCGGTGTGATTACGGTGCTCACGGTCGTCATGTTTGTTCTGCAGGCGATGGGCTACAGCGCTTAACGCCCACTTTTGCTTCCGAACAGGCCGCAGCCATGGGCTGCGGCCTGTTTTTTGCCCGCGACCTCTTGGGGCCGGCTCGAAAAGAGTGATTTTGGGTTGTTTGCTGCGGACTACTTGTCGGTGCTCAGCTTGTGCGGCTTGAGAGCGAGCGCATTGACGAGCGCGTCGGTGGCAGACTTGACGGCTGCCGGTTGCGGATCGTTGACGTGATCCTCAGGATGCACGGGCAGGTCCTTCTTGACTGCGTCGTGGATCAAGTTGAGGTACTCAGTCACGCCAGTGGTCGATAGGTGCGTGCCATCGCCATCGAACAGGTCGTTGCGGTTGGTACTGTATCCGTACCAGTCGATAACGCGCACGTTCTTGTAGCGCGTAGCGGCGTTGGCGATGGCCTGGTTAGTAGAGCCAACCCACGGCTGCGGGCTGCGCGTGTTCACAAACACCACAATACGCTTATCTCCTGCATCGGCCATGATGGCGTCGATCTGGTCGTCGGTTACCAAGCCGTTGGTGCCCAGCGCAAAGACCACGATCTTGCCGGCAAGGTTCTGTTGGAGATAGCCCTCAAATGTCGCACGGCCCGCATCGAACTGGCGGCCCTTTTCGGCATCGATATGGCTGTGCGGGAACACGCCGTCAAAGGTGTCCACGGCACGCAGCGACACGGAGTCACCGATCATCAACAGGTCGTAGGAGCCATCGGGGAAGCCGTCGTTGTCCTTGTCGGTGTCGTCGGCCGCCTGCTGGTCGGTGGGCGCGGTGTTTTTGGCTTCCTTGTTCAGAACCTCGGCGCCCTCGCCGCTCAGCGCAGACGTCTCGGGCACAAAGATCAGGCCGCCCAGTGCAACGACCAACACGACAGCGCAGGCTGCGCAGACGGGGACGTGTGCGCGTGCCCAGTTGGCGGGCGTGGTGGTGCCATCGCGGAATTCGGCGACGGTGCGACCGAAGGCGCCCTTTCTAAACGGTGTCTCGATAAAGCGATATGAGCATTCGGCCACGGCGACCACCAACAGCACCTGCAAAATGTACTGCCACCAGGGCGTATCGTTGATGTTGGCGACCGGGTTCATGAGCAACAGCAGCGGATAGTGCCACAGGTAGATGCTGTACGAGCGCTTGCCAATCCACACGAGCGGCTCGGCGGACAGCGCGCGGGCAACCATTCCCTGGGGCTGCACGCAGGCGGCAATAACCATGAGCGTGAGGATTGAGCACAGCAGCGTGCCTCCGCGATACTGGAACGGAGTGTAGCCGTTGGTGAGCGCGACCATGGCAGCAAGGCCAACCAGACCCACGACGCCCAGCGCATCGATGGATGCGGGCGAGGACCAAAAGCGCACGAGGGCGCTCGGCTGTGCCGGGGCGGTCTCGGCTGATTCGTCGGCCTTCTCGCCAGGCTTGCCCTCGGCGTTCTTGCCGTGCTTGGCGGCGCCAGCCAGGCGATTGAGCCCCAAACGACGAGCGAGACGCACCGGCGCCAGGTCGCGATCGGGGATAAAGGCCATCCAGGCGCCCAGCAGCAGCGAGAACACGCGGGTGTCGGTGCCGTAGTACACGCGGCTGGGGTCGGCGGCAGGGTTGTAAAGCACCATCATGGCTAGGGCAGATACCGCGGCAAGGCCCAGAACCACGCGGCGCGTGTTGGGCTTGCTCACATGCATAGATACCATGGCAAACAGCAGTGGCGGCCAAATCAGGTAGAACTGTTCCTCGATGGCAAGCGACCAAAAGTGCGTGAGCGGTGAGGGGTCGCCCAGAGCATTGAAGTACGAGACGTTTTGGGCAATCTGCCACCAGTTGTTGAAGAACAGCAGCGACGGCAGGATGTCGGGGCGCATCTTGGTGAGCATCACGTGGTTGAAGATGGTGCACAGCGCGCAGGTCACGAACACTACCGTTACCACGGCAGGGACCAGGCGACGGATGCGGCGAATCCAGAAGCTCTTAAGGTCGATGCGGCCGGTCTTAGCGACTTCGTTGAGCAGCAAACGCGTGATCAGATAGCCCGAAAGCACAAAGAAGATCGTGACGCCGAGCAGGCCGCCCTGAGCCCACGTGAGGTTGAGGTGATAGAGCACCACCGCGACGACGGCGAGCGTACGCAGACCGTCGAGTGCAGGGATGTAGCGGGACTTGGGGCGAGCAGGCGTCTGCTCCGCGGCGGGAGTGTTGGCGCGGCCCGCGTTGTTGGCAGAAGCGCGATGGGGGCTCGCGGTGCGTCGCGGTTCGTTGGCACGGCGTTCGCCCTTCACGCGTTCGTGCGGCGCCGGCTCGTTGCCCGTGCGGCGTCGACCGCGCGAGCCCGATTGCGAGAGTTGTTCCATAAAACATCATCCAATGACGAGAATAATCAGCACGCCTTCATTGTAGCTGCCTGCTCCTGTGAATGCTTGCTGCTGGCGCAAGCTCAAGCACGCGTCCACATCAAAGTGAACTAAAGTTATAGGGGGTGCGAGAGCGCACGATCGACGGCCGGCGGTGGGCACAAAGCCTAAAGACGAGGAGGTTTCCATGGCGGATCACAGCATCGTTGCGGTGTTCGGCAGCATGAACATGGACCTTTCGGTGGCGTGCGAGCGCATGCCGCGCGCGGGCGAGACCGTCGGCGGCAGCGGTTTTATCACCAACGCCGGTGGCAAGGGCGCCAATCAGGCCGTAGCTGCCGCGCGTATGGGCGCTTGCACGCACATGATCGGCGCGGTCGGTCGCGACGCGTTCGGCGCGTCGCTCGTGGCGGGGCTCCAAGACGCCGGCGTGGACTGTGACTTTGTAGTGCATCGCGATGATGTGGAGACGGGAACGGCGACCATCATTCGCTGCGAGGGAGACAACCGCATCGTGCTGTCGCCGGGCGCCAACCATGCGCTTGCGGGCGAGGACGTTGCCCGCGCGCTGAGGCGTCTGGTGGCCGATGAACTCGATAGTGACGCCAGCAAGATTGCCCCGGCTGCCGGAAGCGTCTTTATCGCCCAGGGTGAATGTGACCTTGTAGCGACGGCCGAGGCGCTTGTTTGCGCTCACGAGCTCGGGTTCTATACAGTCTTTAATCCGGCGCCTGCCTGCGATGTGCCTGCGGAGGCCTGGTCCGCGGTCGACCTGGTCTGCCCCAACGAGACCGAGTGCCAGGTGCTGACGGGCATTCTGCCCACGGATGATGCGAGTTGCGTCGCCGCGCTCAATGCGCTGCTCGACAAGGGCGCCGGAGCTGCGGTCATCACGCTGGGTGGTGCCGGCTCGGTTACGCTCGGTGATGACGGCGAGCTGCTGCGCATGCCGGCGCTTTCGAGCACGCTAGTCGATACCACGGCCGCCGGCGATACGTTTATCGGCGCGTTGGCGGCGGCTCGCCTAGAGGGCCTGCCGCTCTTTGAGTGCATGGCCGCGGGTGCTCGCGCCTCGGCAGTGACGGTGTCGCGCCTGGGCGCTCAGCAATCGATTCCCACGCGCGCCGAAGTTGAACATTGGTTTGGTTAAACGATAAAGACGGAGAAGCGGAGTAGAACAATGGCAATCAAGAAGCTGATCCTTGATCTGGATATGGGAGTGGACGATGCGATGGCGCTGGCCTATGCCATCGCGAGCCCCGAGGTAGAGCTCGTGGGCATCACCACGTGCTTTGGCAACGTGCGCGTCGAGCAATCGGCGCACAATTGCCTGGCGGTGCTCGATCTGCTGGGTCGCCCCGAGGTTCCGGTGTACCTGGGTGCCGACCGTCCTCTGCAGGCGACTGAGCCCTATACGCCGCCGGCGTCCACCGCGCTCATTCACGGCAAGAACGGCATCGGCGGCGCGAGCGTGCCCGCGTCGCCCTACGAGCCGGTGGGGGCGACCTCGGCCGACGGCAACGCTGCGGTCGATTATCTGATCGATGCCGCGCGCACCTATGGTCCCGATCTGGTCTACGTAGCGACTGGCCCGCTCTCCAACCTGGCGCTCGCCCTGGAGCGCGATGCGGCGGCGATGATGTCCATCGGCCGCGTGGTCGTGATGGGCGGCGCCCTTACCGTGCCCGGTAACGTGAGCGCGGGCGCCGAGGCCAACATGGCGAGCGACCCCGAGGCAGCCGACGCGGTGCTGCGCTCGGGCCGTAAGCTCACCATGGTGGGTCTGGACGTGACGCATCGCGTGGTACTCACACGCCGCGACATTGCCGGCTGGACGGGCTCGGGCACCATGGCGGGATGCGCATTTGCGAGCATGGTCGAGCACTACATTGGCTCGTACGAGATGAACGCACCCTACCTGGGTGGTTGTGCGCTGCACGATCCGCTGGTCGTTGCCGTGGCGATCGACCCCACGCTCGTAGGTGCGCTCGGCTGCAACCTGCGTGTTGATCTGCTGGGCGAGTACCGCGGTCGCACCATCTGCGATGAGCGCCGCCTGTCCGATCCGGACAAGAGCGCGCTTGTGGCACTGACCGTGGATGCTCCGCGCTTCCTGTCCGAGTTCAAGACGCGTATGGCCCGTGTCCTTGGCTAAGTTGTCTTTTGGACGGGGCTTTTTTGACTGGTATGATTGGTGCGACCATTCGAACCAGCTAAAAGAGCCCCGTCCCAATTTGACTATCGAGAGGATCTGCCATGGAGCGCATCGCCAGCTTTTCCGTTGATCATCTGCTGCTTGAGCCCGGCGTGTATGTGAGCCGCATCGACCGCGATCCGGCGACCGGTGCCGCCGTCACCACGTTTGACCTGCGCCTGACCACGCCCAACAAGGAGCCGGTCATGAACACGGCCGAGTGCCACACCATCGAGCACCTGGGCGCGACGTTCCTTCGCAATCATGCCGAGTGGTCGAGCCGCATTGTCTACTTTGGCCCCATGGGCTGCCGCACGGGCTTTTACCTCGTTGTGTTTGGCGAGGTGACGAGCGAGGAGATCCTGCCGCTCGTGCGTGAGCTGTTCGAGTTTGTCGCCGACTTTGAGGGCGATGTCCCCGGTGCCGCTCCCGAGGAGTGCGGCAACTACCTGGACCAGAACCTCCCCATGGCAAACTGGCTCGCGCGCCGTTACCTCGACCGCGACCTGGCCGATATCGACGAGAAGCATCTGCACTATCAGCAGGCGTAAGGGCTTTGTCGTCCAAAACGCGCGCATTGGGCGCCTTTTTGTTGATTGGTCGGGACAAGCGTTCAAAATCGCTCATGTATGTTCTAGAATGTTCGTATAGTCACATTTACGAACAGGAGTGAACATGCATATCTACTCTGTCAACGATCCCGAGTTCAAATCCTATGGCAACGTTTGGGATGGCGTTCCGTCCGAGCTCACGTCGCCCGTGCTCGAGGCGCTTTCTGCCACGCCCATCCCCGAGGGCAGTAAGTACGTAGCAAGCGCGCCGGAGCTCGAGGGCGTCAAGGATGCCGATAAACTGGGCTTTCTCATGTTTGGCGGCCGCCCCTTCCAACTGGGCTGGTGCAACGGACACAACACGCAGCTCAACTGCCTGGAGTATCACCGCGCCAGCGAGTTTAACCTGGGCGCCCGCGATTTTATCCTGCTCGTGGCACATCGCTGGGAGATCGAGGACGGCAAGCTCGACACCGCGTGCGTCAAGGCGTTCCGCGTGCCGGCGGGCAAGGTTGTCGAGGTTTTCAACACCACGCTCCACTACACGCCGTGCATGGTCGACGACGGTGGCTTCCAGGTGATGGTGGCGCTTCCCGCCGGCACCAACGGCCCGCGCCCCGAGGCCGCGGCCGACATGCCCACGGCCGGCGACGCTTACTGCTATTGGAAGGCCGACAAGTGGGTTCTCTGCCATGCCGACAGCCCCAAGGCTGCCGAGGGCGGCTACGTAGGCCTCATCGGCAAGAACCTCGACATCGCCTGCGACTAGAATCTTCCATCTCGATCTGTAACATCTAGCGGGCTAAATCGTCTCTACCTGTTACAGATCGAGACAAACCGGGCCCAAGCCGCCACAAAGGTGCCTGTCCCCTTTGTGGCGGTTTGGGGCGGCGGTATCAGAAAGTGTCAGACGGGGGCGGCTGCCGGGCCGCCGTGTGCGAAAAGAAGTGTCGGCCTGCGTCGCTGTCGTTGGGCGAGGCCCTATTTGCGGGGATACTGAAACCACGACAAGCAGCGTATGAAAGGATCGATGCATGGCTTTTCGTAAAGACTTCCTGTGGGGCGGCGCGACGGCTGCTAACCAGTGCGAGGGCGCCTACAACGTGGACGGCCGCGGCCTTGCCAACGTGGACGTGGCTCCGCACGGCCCCGAGCGCTATGCGGTGGTCTCCGGCCAGCGTAAAATGCTCGACTTCGAGGACGGCTATTACTACCCCGCGCAGACCGGCATCGATTTCTACCACCACTACAAGGAGGACATCGCCCTCTTTGCCGAGATGGGCTTTAAGACCTTCCGCATGAGCCTGGCGTGGACCCGCATCTTCCCCAACGGCGACGAGACCGAGCCCAATGAGGCTGGCCTGGCCTTCTACGAGGACGTGTTCCGCGAGTGTCAGGCGCACGGCATCGAGCCGCTCGTGACCATCACGCACTTCGACTGCCCGATTCACCTCATCAAGGAGTATGGCGGCTGGCGCAACCGCAAGCTCATCGACTTCTACAAGAACCTCGCGATCACGATCTTCACCCGCTACAAGGGCCTGGTGAAGTACTGGCTTACCTTCAACGAGATCAATATGATTCTGCACCTGCCGTTTATGGGTGCCGGTCTGGTCTTTGAGGAGGGAGAGAACAAGGAGGCTGTCGAGTACCTGGCCGCCCACAACGAGCTCGTCGCCAGCGCTTGGGCAACCAAGATCGCTCACGAGATCGACCCTGAGGTCAAGATCGGCTGCATGCTCGCCGCAGGTAGCTACTACCCCTACAGCTGCCGTCCGGGCGATGTGCGCCAGGCGCAGCTCGATAACCAGGACAACTACTTCTTCGTCGACGTCCAGAGCCGCGGCTACTACCCGGCCTATGCCGTCAAGAAGCTCGAGCGCCTGGGCATCGATGTGGGCATGACGGACGAGGACCGCGAAATCCTGGCCGCCCACACCGTCGACTTCATCAGCTTTAGCTATTACAGCACCCGTTGCTCCGCCGGTGCCGATAACCCCGATGTCGAGCGCACCCAGGGCAACGCCTTCGCCGGCGCCAAGAACCCCTACCTGCAGGAGAGCCAGTGGGGCTGGGCCATCGATCCGCTGGGCTTCCGCATCACCCTTAACGACCTGTACGACCGTTATCAGAAGCCGCTGTTTGTGGTCGAGAACGGCCTGGGCGCCAAGGATGTTGTCGAGGAGGACGGCTCCATCAACGACGACTACCGCATCGACTACCTGCGCCAGCATATCGCCGCGATGCGTGATGCGGTGACCGAGGACGGCGTTGACCTGCTGGGCTACACCACCTGGGGCTCGATCGACCTGGTGTCTGCCGGCACAGGCGAGATGTCCAAGCGCTACGGCTTTATCTATGTCGACCGCGATGATGCGGGCAACGGCACCCTCAAGCGTTCCAAGAAGAAGAGCTTCGACTGGTACAAGAAGGTTATCGCCACCAACGGCGAAGATTTGGCCTAGGCTTTCCCGATAACCGTAGCCTCCTAACCAAGGCGCCCGGCGAGTATGTGCTCGCCGGGCGCCTTGCCGTCTGCGAATTTTGGGACATGCGGCCCGCTTTTTCGACCCATCTGTCGGTACACTAAAAGCACTATGGGTACCCGCGAGCGACATATCGGCCACGCGGCCGCCCGATCCGCTCCCGTGGCGGATCCCAGGGGCGGCAGGCTCTTCGCCATGCCGCGATTCCTTGTTGGCATAACACATCAGGTGTACCGCCACCGCGTCTTTGCTATCGCCGGTGTCATCACCGCGCTGTTCCTCATGCTTTTGGTGGTCTTGCCGTCGCTGTTCGCCTTCGACCCCAAACTTTCCAACGCCGTGCCCGCCCATAGCGAGGTGTCCGAAGAGGTCGTGGATGCGCTCGTCCATTCGAGCTCTCTCCCGCTGCTTGTCGCCGCAATAGTATTTTCAATTTGGGGCGTATCGGTCTATCTGCGCTGTTTGGACTATGTGTTGCGCCGCCGCCTTGTTGCCATCGCCACCATCTGCGCCCTGTGGATGATCGAAGTCATTCTCAAGTACAAGTCGTTCACGCCGTTCTATGCCACCGTGCTGTGGTACCTGTACTACGTGCCCATGACGCTCATTCCACTGCTCTACCAGTTGTGTGGTCTGCGCCTTGCGGGCCTGGAGCAACACCGCCTGGGTCGCCGCTACTGCGCTGCGCTGTGGATTGTGGCTATCCTGCTTATCGGATTTGTGCTCACCAACGATTTTCACCAGCAGGTCTTCCGCTTTGACCGTACAAGCGACACCTGGAGCAACGATTACACGTACGGCTGGGGTTATTTCGCCGTCTTAGTGTGGACGGCCTTTGACTTCGTGGCCTTTTTTATCCTGGTTGGTCGGTCCTCGTCCTTTCGCATCCAACGTTTCTCGGGCACGGCGGCGCTCGTGCTGCTGGGCGGCGCTTTCTTTGCCATCTCATATGCTCTGCGCGTGCCCTGGGCATGGAGGCTCAACTTCTCGCTCGTCTATTGCGTCCTGTGCGTGGTGGCGATGGAAATCTGTCTCGATTGCGGTGTCGTTCCGTCGTATCACGACATCGCCGGCATCTTCGACACCTTGCCGCTTGACCTCAAAGTTCTAACGCGCGACCTGCAGGAGGTCTATGCCACGCCGGTGTCAAAGCCAACGCCGGTAGGCGTGCGCGAGGAGTTGCGGACCCAGGAGCACGGCCGCGCCCATGCCTTTGCCGTGGCGTCCGATCCCGATGTGATGTACCGTGCCTTTCCACTGCTGGGCGGATCGGCCCTGCTTGCCCAAGACGTGTCGGAGCTCAACGAGCTTAACCGTGAACTGGCACATCGTCGCATGGAGCTGCAGCGTCAAAACGAGCTGCTCGCCGCCGACTACGACCTTAAGACGCACCTGGCAGATCAAGAGGCCGAGACCTTGCTGGTCCAAGACGTGGACCAGGCGCTTGCCCGCGCGCTCAAAGGGATGTACGACCTGCTGAGCTCGCTGCCGCCGTTGACCGACGAAACGCCTTCACACGAGCGTTACCGTATGTTGCAGCGCGCCAAGATGCTTGTCGCCTATTGCAAGCGCAAGGGATCGCTCACGTTGGCGCAGCACGGGGAGAGCGGTTTTGATCGCGACCGCATTCAGCTCATCGCCAACGAGCTCGCAAGCGACCTGCGCACCATCGATATCGATTGCGCCTCGATTATCGCCATACGGCTCCCGTTGCACGCCAGTACGGTAAGCGCCCTGTACGACTGCGTGTATGACTTTGCGTTTTTTGCCTACACCACCGACCATCCGGCGCTTATGTATCACTTGGGCGACCATGACCGATGCAGTGTCGAGCTGCGCGCCACGCTTTTTTCCAACGATGATGCAGATCTTTCGCAGACGCCCGCTGCGCAAGAGCTCGAAAGCGCTCTGCAAGGGCGCAACGTGGCATACCGCCTTGAGGGCGAGCCCGGCCAGCTGCGCATGATCGTCTTGATGCCGAGGGCGGGTGAGTGACGATGCAGATTTCGCTCATTCTTCCCCAAATCGTTGCGCTCGATGTTGTCTTTGCCCTGGCTGCGTGTCTGCAGACGATCCACGTCCCGCTCATCGCATCGCGCCGCTCGTCCTATAACCGTAAAGTGATTTGTGCCTACGAGGCGAGCCTTGTGCTTCACCTAGTTATTTCGGCGCTCATCTTGTTCGCGTCGTCTGGCTCATATCTGGTGGCGCCGCTTGACGTTTGCGCCAGGGCAATGGGCGGAGCGCTGTGGCTCAATGCCGTGATCTTTGCCTACGGCGTGGTGCTTATGGTGCGCTATCGTCGCCCCGTCATGCTGGCCGAGCTGTCGCTTGTTGTCGCCGTTACACCACCGGTGGTTTTTGCCATGGGCTCGGCGTGGACCGTTGTCCTTATCGCAGAGGGAGCGTTCTTCCTGTTCCGTTCCATCGCGGCGCTCTTGATGGACGTCCGTAACCGCCAGGAGGATATCACCATGTTCTCGACGATCGAGACCATCAACGTGATTCCCGTGGGCATCCTGTATCTAGACCCGAGGGGCCGTCCGCTGCTCATGAACCGCTGCATGCGCAAAAACCTGGTGGAGCTTCATATGCCCACCGACCTAGGCGATATGAGCGGCACATGGAACGACCTGCGCAAACTCAGCATGCAAATGCCCGAAAGCAGCCAGAACCGTGTGCGGATTAATCTGGACCGCTTTGGTGAGGCGCGGGCGGTGGTCGAGGTTTCTCCCGCCGAGATTCGCTTGTTTGTGCACGATGACGTTATGGTTTCGGGCCGCCTCTTTGAGCGCATTATCGGCCTGGATGTAACAGAGTATGCGCATGCTCATGATCGCCTGGCGCAAGCCAACCACCTGCTTGAGCTTGCGGGCCAAGAGCTCCAAGCCCAGATCGAAGAAGTCAAAAAAGTTGCTGACAATGCGGCCTATCTGCGTATGCGCGCTCGCGTGCACGACGTGATCGGGCAGCGCCTGTCCATCCTCCATCGTTATCTGGAGGAGGGGCGCCTGGACGACGAGTCGCTCGAGCAGATTGACCCGCTGCTGCGCTCAATCGCTGCCGATCTGCGCAGCGGGGGCGACGCCGAACCGGCAGAACAACTGGGCGATATCGTCCATGCCTTTGGCCTGGTGAGCGTGCAGATCGATGTGGAGGGCGAGCTGCCAAGCGACGCGCGTGTCGCCGCAGCCTTTCTGCAGATTATCCGCGAAGCCTCGACCAATGCCACCAAGCATGCACAGGCCCATCAGGTCCATGTGCGCCTGCGGCAGGAGACGTCGGAAGACGGCGCTGTTGCGCGGATGGCCGTTTCTAACGACGGCGCGCCTGCACCCGTATCGTATCGCGAGGGAACGGGTATCCCAGGTATGAGGCATGTCGCACAGAATCTGGGCGGCAGCCTGGAAGTCCGCACCGCCCCGCCCTTCACGCTTACGGTGTCCATCCCGCTCGCCTCCAACGCTACGGTCCAAAGGAGAAGCTCATGATCCGCGTCCTTATAGTCGAAGACCAGGCCATCCTGCGCGAGAGCCTGGCGCGTTCCGTGGGCGACCAGCCCGACATGACCGTTGTCGCCGCGATTGCCGACGCCTCGGATGCCTTGGACGTTGTGCTCAAGGAGCGCCCGGACATGATACTGATGGACGTATGCACCGAGCATGATTCCAACGGCATCGTGGCGGCGGCGCGCATTAAAGAACAACTGCCCGAGTGCCGCGTCATTATCATGACGGGTATGCCCGAGATCACCTTTGTGGACCAGGCCCGCGAGGCGGGCGTCGACAGCTTTGTGTACAAGAACGTCGGTATCGACGAGCTGTTCGCCGTGATGCGCTCCACGCTGGCGGGCTATTGCACGTTTCCCAAGCCGCCCGAGAGCATCTTTTCGGGCACGGCGGCCCTCGACGATGTCGAGCTGTCGATCTTGCGCCTTGCCTGCGAGGGTAAAAGCCGCCGCGAGATTGCGGCCGAGCTGTTTATGAGTGAGGGCACCATCAAACGCCGTATCTCGGAGATTCTCAATAAGACCGGCTACGACAACATCATGCGCCTGGCCGTGCGTGCAGTAACGGAGGGCAGTATCGTTCCCAACATGGAGCGCCCGTAGTCGGTGCGCTCACCCGTGTTCCGGCGCCGTAAAGATAGGCCGCCCGCCGTTTCGCATCTAAAAACGACGGGCGGCCTGCTTGTATGGGCAGTGCTGTCGGCATAAAGCGGCGGGGCCGCAGGATTATCTCCTGCGGCCCCGCTTGACATGTGCGCGGATGTGTCCGCCAATCCGCGGCTGATGTTACGTGCCGTTACGCGATGGTTGCGGTGTAAGAGGCGACGTCCTCGTAGGAATCGGTCAGATAGGCGTCGATGCCGATGGTCGTGTTGACCAGGTCGTCAAGGCTGTCAAGCTCGCCGTTCGAGAACGTGAATTCCTCGGTGGCGTTGGTGCCGGGCATCAGGTGAGCCGAGAACCAGGGTTCCTTCATGGTGCCGTTGACGTTGGTCTTGCCGGAAGGAGCGTAGAAGGTCAGGTCCTTGTCGCTCTTGTTGGTGATGTTGACGACAAAGCCGATGTCGCCCCAGTCGTCCTTGAACTTCTCGGTGATGGTGATGGTGCACAGATCGTCATCGGCGACGGTGACGGCGGGGGAGATTTCGACGCTCTGGACATCGTCGTCTTCGACGGCCTCATCGATCTCCTCTTCCTTCTCGACGTTCTCGCGATCCTTCTTCACCGTACCGGACAGATCCTTGTCGGACTTGGTGAAGATGAGCTTGTCGCCTTCCACCTCCAGGACGAGCTTGTCGTCCTTGAGCTTCAGGTCGTATGACTCGTCTTCGGCGGTGATCGTTACGGTGGTGGCGTCCTTGGCCTCCCATTTCAGGTCGTCGACCTCAAGGAACAAGTCAAGGGTGCCCGTGCCGTCCTCATCGAGGATCAGGATGCAGTTGACGCCCCACTCCTTGAGCATGTCCATGTACTCATCGGTGAGCTCTTCGCCATCGAAGGTTCCACCCGAGTACTGCCAGCTGCCGACGAAGTTGGCCTTGGGGTCTTTGCCGCCGCCGCTGCAGCCCGTCAGGGCAAAGGCGAGCGCCAGGACGCATGTCAGAAATGCGAGTACGGACTTTTTGAACGTTGTCTTCATGGTGTCCTCCTTTATCGAACGAAACCCATAGAGGCAAATGCGAGGGTGGCGGACCCCCCGTCAATTACCAGATAGAGGGGCTAAGGCCTGGGTGTTCCGCAGTTGCTGCAGAACTTGCCGCCGTTTTCGCTACCGCAGTTGGGGCAGAACCACTTGGCCGGTGCCGGGGCGGGTGCGGGGCTGCCGCATTCCGAGCAGAACTTGCCGGTGTTGGTGGCGCCGCAGCTGCAGGTCCACGTGCCGGCCGCGGGGGCAGCGGCAGGAGCCGGTGCGGGGGCGGGTGCCGGAGCCGGCTGCGGGGCGGCCTGCTGCTGTGCCTGGCCGGCGGCGAACAGCTGGCTGGCGTTCATGCCGCCCATGCCGCCTGCCATGCCCATGCCCATAAAGCCGGCCATCGCGCCGTTGGGGTTGGCGGCTGCCGCGCGCATTGCGTCGCTCTGGGCGCTGGCAATGTTGGCTGCCGCCATGGTGGGATCGCGCATGACCGCGGCTTTCTGCAGGTCCTTGATCATCTGCTCGTCCTCTTGCGAGGCGGCGATGGAGTTGACGCCAAAGCTCACGATCTCGACGCCGCGTAGGTCACGCCAGTCGGCAGAGAGGACCTCGTTGAGCGCGCGGGCGAGCTCGGTGGTGTGGCCGGGGATGGCGCTGTAGCGGATGCCCATCTCCGAGATCTTGGCAAAGGCGGGCTGCAGGGCGGTGAGCAGCTCGGACTTAAGCTGGCTGTCGATCTTGTCGCGCGTATAGCTGTCGGTCACGTTGCCGCACACATTGGTGTAGAACAGCAGCGGGTTGGTGATGCGGTACGAATACTCGCCGTTGCAGCGCACGGAGATGTCGACGTCCAGGCCAATGTTGTTATCGACCACGCGGAAGGGCACGGGCGAGGCGGTGCCGTACTTGTTGCCGATGATCTCCTTGGTGTTGATGAAGTAGACGCGCTGGTCCTTGCCCGCGTCGCCGCCAAAGGTAAAGCGGCTGCCGATATTGGCGAACGTCTCCTTGATGGAGTCGCCCAGGTTGCCGCTGAAGACGCTCGGCTCGCTGCCGGTGTCGAAGACGAACTCGCCAGGCTCCAGTGCGACCTCGATGATCTTGCCGTTTTGCACCACGAGCATGCCCTGGCCGTCGTTGACGGCGATGACGGAGCCGTTGGAGATGACGTTGTCCTCGCCGCGCGTGTTGGAGCTGCGGCCGCCGGTGCGCTTGCTGCCCTTGCAGGCCAAGACGTCAGCGGGCATCGATTCGCAATAGATAAATTCCTTCCACTGGTCGGCCATGACGCCGCCGGCAGCACCCAATCCAGCTTTCAAGAGTCCCATGGTGATCTTCCTTTCTCGTCAAAGGCCGGGTGGTATTGGTCAGAATGGTTAATCGTCCTTGTTGTCCTTCATGACAACGGTGGTCTCGGTGTGGCTGAAGGTGTCGTGCTTCTCGGTCAGGTCGAGGTCTCCGCAGTAGTAATCGGCGTGGGTGGCCTCGTTGGCTGTCTTGAGCTGGCCTACCAGCAGCACGTCCGCGATGATTACGATGATCAGCGGTGCGACGATGTTGATGAGGATGCCCTCGACATCGAAGGTGAGGTAGTCCGGATTGAAGGCATTCTCACCCATGAAGAGGATCTGGGAGAGGACAAACCCGATCACAAAGAACAGCACCGAGGCGATGGCGAGCTTGGGCTTGGAACAGGGGAGCTCGCCGACCATGCGGCCGGTTTGGCCGTTCATGGCAAACAGGTAGCTCTTGCCGTTCCACGAGGTGGAAAGCATCCAGACGGGGAACAGGGCGTAGTTGCTGTCCTTCCAGGTGTAGTCGAGCTGCTTGCTTTCGACCGTGGCGTCGTCGTACTCGTCGACGACAGTCTCGCGCAGGGCCGAGATCGTGCTCTCCTCCATGCGGCGCTCGGCACGCGCCTTGCAGGTCTCGCAATCCTCGTCGTAGCGGTTGGCGATGTAGCCGGGCATATAGGCGACCGAAAACGGGCGCAGCGCTTCGTAGTCAAACGGCTCGATGGCATCCATGTGGCCGTCGGGCATCTTGGATGATCCGTCGACGGGCACGCGCTCAAACGAGATATTTCCCTTGCGGTAGGCATCGTAGTGGTCGGTGGTCGTGACGGTGCGGTCGGATTCCTCGGTCACGGTCTCGTTGGTCGCATCAAAGTACACTTCGCCGTCCACGCGGGCACCGTAGAGCCAAAACGGCACGTAAACGCCTTGGACCTCGTCGATATGGTTGCCGGTGACAAAGCTCTTGGGCAGCAGGATTTTGCCCTTGTAGTGGTCTTTGAGCGCGGCCATGACATCGTCGCGCCCGAGCTTAAACGGGATCACCAGGTCGGGTGAGAAGTCGCCCGAGAGCTGGCCGGGTGCCACGGCGGAGTTGCCGCAGTATGGGCAGGTGGTAACGGCGACGGTGCCGTCCGAGACCAGCTCGGCACCGCACGACGAGCAGATGTAGCCGGCGTTTTGAGCCAGCTCCTGCACGGCATCGTCGGCAGCAGGTTTGGGAACCGCGGCTGCGGCATCAGCTTTGGCATCTGCCTTGTCCTGGCGCTCGCGATAGAGGGCCTCGATTTCTTCGACTTCAAAACGCGAATCGCAGTAGTCGCAGACGAGCTTTTGCTCGGCACTGGCAAAGTGAAGGGGGCCGCCACACGCGGGGCACTGATAGTTGACGCTCTCGAAGGCCATGATCGGTCCTTTCGCTGCCGGAGGCTATGCGCCGATGGCGCCGCCGCAGTATTCGCAGCGCCCACTGGCATCGGGAATGGTGGTTGCACCGCAGAAGGGGCAGGTGACCGCGGTCTTGGGGGCCTTGGCGGCCACGACGCTGTCGCGCGTCTCCTGGCGCAGCTGCACCAGCGCGTCGCGGACCTCGGTTGCCTGGCGCTTGGCCTCGCGGTATTCGATGGAACCGCGCTGATCGATGGTGGAGTCGTTCACGCGCAGATCAATCTGGGTAAAGTACGGCGTGTTGACGTGAATGGTCAGGTTAAAGTCGTAATCCAGGTCGTAGCGCGGCGGATTGTAGCTCTCACGTTCGCCGTCTTTGGTCTCGCGATAGATCTCGGTGCGGTGCTCGTCGATATCCATATCGCAGCCGAGTACCTGCGAGAACTCGATGATGTCGGGATTGGCATCGAGCCAGCGGCTCTGCGAAGTGATGATCAGCAGGCCCGCGTCCTCATCGAGCATAATATTGGTGCGCCCGGCCGAGAGTGTGCGCGTGGGGTTGAACGACGCCAGGCGTTCGGCATTGGCCTCGCGGTAGGCGAGTTGCTCGCGGATATCGTCCGCGGTGCTGGAACGATAGCCGCCAAAGAAGGGGGAGAGCTTGCCGACGCACTCTTTGCACAGGTAGCCTTCGTTGATCTTGGTCTTTCCCAAAAGCCCCAGCTCGGTACCGCAAATCGCGCATTCTTTCTTCTCGAACATCTTGTCAAAGAAGCCCATGGCTGCCTCCCATCAACAGGTAGCGTGTGTCACTTTTGATGATGGGGGAGTGCGCGATCCTTCGCGATACCCAGACGGCTCAAGGAGTCTCCACAACTGGGACATATGGCCCATTTTTGACTAGTCGTTGGGGACGTTCTTAAACGACTAGTCGCGGGGGACACTCTTCGGCCACTCATTGGGGACGTACTTAAATGAGTGGTAGTTGGAGACACTCCTGGCCGAGCTAGAGATCGCGCGCGTTCCTTCTGGTCCATGCGGCTCAAAATCGCGGCGTGATGTGGACGGCTGGGGTCGAATTGGCAACATTTCGAGCCTGGCTTCGGTATTGAGACTGGTTCTTTATTAAAATAGATTTCCAGACAATTGAGCGGCTGGGGGGTTAACCATGAGGGGCATGGGAGACACAACCGCATATTTGCGTCGGGGCATTCGGGAGATTATATGCCTGGCGCTGTTCTTCTTCACGTTTTTGGCGTGCGAGTATCTCTTTGATGTGCGCATGGCCGAGTTCGTGCCATCGAGTGAGGTCGTCATCTACGAGAGCATCGTTGTCGGCGCGAGCGTGATTGGCTTTTTCGTGCGCCCATTTCTGTACTATCGCCTTCCCCAGACGATCGATGCGACGAGCGATATTACAGGCGTGCTGTTGGTATCGGCGTTGCTGCTGATGATTACGGCAGTGCGGTTTGAGGTGGTAATTGTCGGCGGCCTGGTGGCGTGCTGCGCCCTGGGCTATTGCGGATCGACCGCCCATGCCAATCTTGCGCGGCGTTTTGCGCAGACGCCCTGCCTGGCGCGCGCCGCCGCACTTTCCTATGCCATGGGCGTTCTGGTACAGGTGATCAACCACATGGCGATGCCTGTCGGTATTCCTCAGCAGGCTGTTCTGGTCGTCTGTGCGATCGCGCAGGTGGCGTTGCTCCACGGTGTCCGACGCGCCAAGCTGCGCGACGAGTCCGACCCCAACTTTGAACCCAGTGCCGCCGGGCTTTCGGTAGATGCTCTGGAATATGGCGCCAAGTGGCATGACGATCCCGAGGCAAAGGCGGCATTCCGTCGCGCCGTAGTTCGCCTGACCGTGGCGACGGCGTATCTTTCCAGCGTATTCGCCGCTCTCAACGCGGGCTTCACGACCTTGCATGCTGTCGGAGCCGTCGATTTGGGCGATTGGCCGCGCCTGCTGCTTGTCGTGAGCTCGTTGGTCGCTGGCGCACTATTTGACCTGCACGGCCGCTCGTATATGAATATCGGCATGACATGTGCCGCCATACTGTCCACGCTTTCGTTCTTTGTGCTCATCGTCGACGGCAATGGTGGCAACGAGCTCGCTGCCACGATCATTTTTTATCTGGGCTCGGGCTTTTTCGTGGTGTTCTTTACCACAAAATATGCCGCCGTCTCGCTCTATGCGCGCTGGTCATATTTTTGGCCGTGCATGGGTCGCGTCGTCAACAACGTGTGCTCGATGCTCGTGACGGCGCCGGCGGTGGCGATTATCTCGAGTCAAAACGTGCTGGCTGCGGTCGGTGCGGCGCTCGTGATGTTTGTGGGCATTGCGATTACGCTGCTGGGGCAGTTGGGGCAACGAGCCGATGATGCCGTGATGCAGGATGGCCTGCCGCTTGCCACCGACGATCTTGGTGGGGATCTTGCGCCCACATGCTCCGACTCCGAGCCCGTGGAAGCAGCGGAGCTCACGTCCGATGAACGCCTTGATGCCTTCGTCGCCACCTTTGGGCTTACAGAGCGCGAGCGCGATATTCTTGAGGTCTTGGTCGTTTCGGACCAGAGCGTTCAGGACATCGCCACAACGCTCTTTCTTTCGCGTTCCACGCTCTATCGTCACATTTCCTCGATCAACAAGAAGACCGGCACCGCCTCGCGCGTGGCCCTTATCAACTTCTTCTGGTCCTGGACGCCCAAGGACTAGCGTATGAGCCGCCGCCCAGTTCCTTACTCTAACGGGGGGATGTGGCCTCAAAGCACGCCCACATCGACGCCTCGCCTGCGCTAAACTGAAGAGCACGTACGCAATTACGAGAGGAGCCCGCATGGAGGCTTACAAGCAAGAGTTCATCAAGTTTATGGTTGAGTCCGACGTTCTTAAGTTCGGCAGCTTTACGCTCAAGAGCGGCCGTCAGTCCCCGTTCTTTATGAACGCCGGCGCTTACGTGACGGGCTATCAGCTCAAGAAGCTGGGCGAGTATTACGCTCAGGCCATCCACGATAACTTTGGCGACGACTTTGATGTGCTGTTTGGACCGGCCTACAAGGGTATTCCGCTGGCCGTCGTGACCGCAATTGCCTACCACGAGCTGTACGGCAAGGAGGTCAAGTACTGCTGCGACCGCAAGGAGGCCAAGGACCACGGTGCCGATAAGGGCAACCTGCTGGGTTATGAGCCCAAGGACGGCGACCGCGTGGTCATGGTCGAGGACGTCACCACCAGCGGCAAGTCCATCGACGAGACCTATCCCAAGGTTAAGGCTGCTGCCGATGTCGAGATTAAGGGCCTGATCGTGTCCCTCAACCGCATGGAGGTCGGCAAGGGTGGCGTGACCACCGCGCAGAAGGAGATCGAGGCCAAGTACGGTTTCCCCGTCGCGAGCATCGTCTCCATGGCCGAGGTCGTCGAGACCCTCTACAACCACGAGATCGACGGCAAGGTTGTCATCGATGACGAGCTCAAGACCGCCATCGACGCCTACTACGAGCAGTACGGAGCACGGGAGTAGGTAGTTACGCGGGTTTACCAACCCGTGTAACGGCTCGACGCTGCGCGGGCCGCATTTGGACAATCTGACGTTCAACTTCAAGGGCGCGACCAGAAGGTCAGCGCCCTTTCGTTTCACGTCACCTTGTCTCAAATGTGACCCGCTCGCTGTCCGT
>CABUXL010000006.1 GCA_902495525.1 uncultured Collinsella sp. | reverse complement strand
GGCTGGCGCGGGTTAAGTTTGTCGCGAGTTCCGCACGCAAAGGAAAGCACTTAATGTGCTTTCCGTCTTGCGCAGGACTGTAGAGCAGCAAACTTAACCCGCGCCAGCCGGCCCCGGAGACCCTCCCGGAGGGCCCAAAAAATATTTTCAAAAAAGTTGTTGCGCACCGGACAGACTTCTGTGTATACTAATCCCCGCAGCGCACGCGAGCGGAAACAAACGCGAACGACTGCCTGGGGAGTTAGCTCAGTTTGGTTAGAGCGCCGGCCTGTCACGTCGGAGGTCGCGGGTTCGAGCCCCGTACTTCCCGCCAACGCAATTAAAGCCACGTCTTCGGACGTGGCTTTTTGCGTTTGATGTACTTTGCTTCGATAGAACGATCGCCCTGGTGCATCTTCGCCCAGAATCCTCGCGCCTTCGGGAACGCAAGTAAAATCCAATAAGTATATCTGTCTGAACAACAGCTTTGTTGCGCAACACCTGTTCTACGAGGCAGGGGGTTAGGTTATACTAAATTGCACTGTGCGCCGCATCTGATGCATTTCGCTCCAAGCGCGGCACTCAGTGGATATCCGATTTACCATTTGGATGTCCTGGCGGTCATTTAGCGTCTCGACACAAGCTCGGCCCCGGAGCTCGTTCGAGCTGTTCGTATTCCTTGAAAGGGGAAAAATGGACATATCGAGGAAGACTGATTACGCCCTTCGTATGCTGGCGATGCTTGCTGAGGATCCGGAGCGTTTGCTTTCTGTTCGCACCGCTGCCGAAGAGGTCAATGTTCCGTATTCGTTTGCCCGCTCGATTCAGCACGGTTTGGTCCAGGCCGGTATTGTGGAGAGCCTGCGTGGCGTCCACGGTGGCATGCGTCTCAAGGTCAGTCCGGACGACGTCACTATCCGCCAGGTCGTCGAGGCCGTTCAGGGCCCTATGGTTATGAACGACTGCACCGCCCCCGATGGTGACTGTGCGCGCATGGGCGCGTGCTGCTATCATCCCCTGTGGGCCGGAGCCCAGGCGTTGATGCGCGACTACCTCGATTCCGTTTCGCTCGGCGATATCGTCGCCCATCGCCAGTTTCCGGCTGTCGATCCCAAGTTCGCCGATCGCGATGCGTTTCCCGAGTACGCTGCCTGCGCGTACGCTTGCCGGGAGGAATAGCGCCGCATAAGGAGTATAGCTATGATTCAGGACCCCTTTCGTTCGATGATTCGTTCGGAAGGGGTCTTGCGTTATCGCGACCTTCCGTGGCGCCGAACGCGCGACCCGTATATCATCTGGCTCTCCGAGGTCATGCTGCAGCAGACGCAGGTGCCGCGCGTGGAGACGCGTATGCCGGCGTGGCTCGATCGCTTTCCGACTGTTCAGGCGCTCGCTCAGGCTGTCCCTTCCGATGTCTTGGATGCGTGGCAGGGGATGGGCTATAATCGCCGCGCCTTGGCGCTTCACAGGGCTGCACAGTGCGTTGTAGAGGACTGGGATGGGGAGTTTCCGCGCGAGACGCGTGACTTGGTCGCTCTGCCCGGCATTGGCCCGGCAACGGCGCAGGGCATCCGTTCGTTTGCATTCGATCTTCCGGGCGTGTATTTGGAGACCAATGTGCGCACGGTCTTTTTGCATCATTTCTTTCCCGATGTGCCGGCCGTTCCCGATCGTGAACTGGTGCCGCTGATCCAAACTGCCTGTCCGGCGGCCCCCGGTGCGGCGGCGGACGAGATCGCGCCCTTTGCCGCGCCTCAAGACGATGCCGACACGCCGCGCGCGTGGTATTACGCATTGCTGGATTACGGCGCGTATCTTAAAAAGACACTGCCCAATCCGTCCAGGCGGTCGGCGGGCTATAGTCGTCAGTCCAAGTTTGAGGGCTCGCGCCGCCAAAAGCGCGCGCATATCGTGCGTATGTTGTTGGCAGCGCGCGATGGGCAGCCGGCGGGGATTACGCTTGCTGATGCCGTGGTGGGCGTTAACGAGATGGAAGCGGCAGCCGGTCGCGGGCCGGTCGAGTGCGACTTGATCGCGGGCATTCTAGCTGACCTGGAGCGCGAGGGCTTTTGCCGAGCCGAGGGCGATTGCTGGTTGAGTGTGTAGCCCGCTCAAATCTGAAGAACGGGATTGTAAGGTTTAAATTCGCGGCTTGAGGGCATCCTAAAGACAAGGTCGCTCAAAGCCTATGGGCGGCACGTGTTGAAGGGAAGTACACCTATGGATTTTGAGAACTCTCAGACCAAGAAGAACCTCGAGACTGCTTTTGCCGGTGAGTCCCAGGCACACACCAAGTATCGCTACTATGCATCCAAGGCCAAAAAGGACGGCTACGTTCAGATCTCGAATATCTTTGCCGAGACGGCGGGCAACGAGTCCGAGCACGCCAAGCTGTGGTTTAAGTATCTGCACGACGGCGCCGTTCCGGGCACTCTGGACAACCTGCGTGACGCCGCCGCGGGCGAGAACTACGAGTGGACCACGATGTACGACGAGTTCGCCAAGACCGCCGAGGAGGAGGGCTTTGTCGAGATCGCCGAGAAGTTCCGTGGCGTCGCCGCCGTCGAGAAGGCCCACGAGGAGCGCTACAACAAACTCGTCGAGCGCATCGAGTCGGGCGAGGTGTTTGAGCGTGAGGGCGTAAAGGTGTGGAAGTGCCTGAACTGCGGGCACCTGCACGTTGGTGCCGAGGCGCCTGAGGTGTGCCCGGTGTGTAACCACCCGAAGGCGTACTTTGAGGAGCAGGTGGTGAACTACTAGCGCTTGGCGCTGGCTGCTGCGGGGCGCGGGGCGGGAGGCCGGATTGCCTTCCCTCCCCGCTCACGGCTTCGCAGGGTCGCGTTGAGGGAAGGCAATCCGGCCTCCCGCCCTGCGCTCCGGCGTTGAGTCGTCGCATGCTCGTTACAGAAAAGCTGATAATAAGTTTGCGTGCCGCCCCTTTGGGGCGGCACTTTTTGTGTGGGGTCCCGGTCTTCACAATTTCCGTCAAACTTTTGGTCAGCTTTTGGTTAGTTGGCGGGTTGGTGGAAGGGCAAAAGATCATTCGATAAAAAAGCTCAGAGAAAGTGCTGGTAGGGGAGTTGTTGAGGTTTTCGACAGCTTTTGTCAACAAGAAACTTTGCGGCTATTGCTACGGATTGCGTTGCCGTGGCCTTGGCGGTGCGGGATGCTGGTCGTAAGCGTCGAATGCTCCGATTTTGGAGGCCAGCATGGATTTGTTTCTTGAGACCCCGCAGCGACAAGCCGAGCGCATGTTGCGCCAACAGCAACGGCTTATGGAGATGCAAATGCAAGGGGCGGCCGTTCAACCTCCTGCACAAAACGCCGCACCTGCGGTATCGTCTGCGGGCGAGGTAGACCCAGGAGCATATTCCGTACAACAAGATTCATATGCGCAGGAGCTTGCGTTCGACAAGCGCCGCACACGTCACCGCCGCGTGGGCCAGCGCCTGCGCACGTTAGCGATGATCGTGCTGATCCCGTTGGGACTCGCGGCAATCTTCTTGGCCTCATATGCCCTCACGTGCATTCTCAACGGCGCCTCGCCCAATGAGGTGCTTCAGCACTTGGCAGCTCTCGGCCAGCGCCTAGGCGACGTCATAACAACCATCCGCGCCGGCTGGGAGAGTTAGCGTTTGTCACATTAGGACTTCTAGAGTGTACGGATTATCGCCACGAGTAGAATTCTTGCATCCTTTGGGTCCTGCCGTGCGACTGAATAGTATTATTGAAGATGAATAATAATAGGATTTGCTATGTATAAGCAGGATTTAGAGCAGACTCTTTTGGGCATTGACGAAGAGGCGGAGCTGGAAATAGGTCCAAGAGACGACAGGCCGAGCGTTGTATTGGTGGGAGGAAGCG
Source organism: uncultured Collinsella sp. (assembly GCA_902495525.1). Classification (GTDB taxonomy): domain Bacteria; phylum Actinomycetota; class Coriobacteriia; order Coriobacteriales; family Coriobacteriaceae; genus Collinsella. Next base: position 64,736 of record CABUXL010000006.1, on the reverse strand, counting down.
CTTTCATGCTAAACGATGTGACGAATCGGTCGGTTACACATGACATTGATGTGTTTGAGGCAGACAGGTGCCTCCGCGAGATCATAGCTCGATACCCCGAGGTGAATGGTATGGCGGTGGCATATTGTAATCAGATGCCATTCAATTACGAAGATCGTTTGATTCCCTTGAAGATTGGGGCGCGTTTTATCAGGTACTTTACGCCATCTTTGGAGGACCTGGCGGTGATGAAGCTTTATGCCTATCGTCCGAACGACATCGTCGATCTTCATAGTCAGGCATTTGTTGACCGACTTGATTGGGATCTGCTCGAGCGGCTTATATTCGACGAGGGAGAGGCTCTGGCGTCGTCGCCCTCGGAGCGGAGTTATCAAGAGATGGTCTGCGCATACAGGCAATACAAAAAGGAGGTGCTCGGTTGAATCTGACTTTTGAGGGATTTTTGAAAGGCTATTGCCGAGAACTATCCGGACAGCAGTCGCTGAGTTTTAGAAAGCTGGTTGAGCAGGCGACGACGGTTGCGCCGCGCGTGGCGGAGCCTCTGTTTTTGCTCGCTTTGGCGCAGGGAAAAGCCGAATACGTTCTGGGTTTATCCGAGGGCTCGTGGATGGAAGAGAGCTATCGAGGTGTTTTGTCTCTGTATGGCCAAGCGGGTAGCCTGGCATCTCTATGCACCGAGGATAAGCTCCCCAATCGTTATGCCAACGTTTGGCACGCGTATAGAGGGGTGAAAGAAAAGCCAGCGGCCGACAGAAGGGTGAACGCCCTGATGAGAAAGAGAACACTGGAAGCATTGGAGGAATCGGGTGTAACGCGCTATGGCATCTGCCGTGCTCTGCACCTGAATAAAGGAAACGTATACGCATACTTGGCCGGCGATGACTCAAAGGTGAGCAGGAAAACGGCGCGCCGCATTATGGAATATGCGGAGGAGAGGGGCACCCAAGAAGGGGCCGGGCGCTCAGTGCGTGTGGCGGGGTAAGATTGATCGCGGTTTTGATTGATAATCGATTGGGTTTGTTGGGCGGAGTCTATGTCTGCTATTGATATTGTGCTTGTTGTGATCGCCTTGGTGGCGGTGGGGGTTGCTGTGGCTTGCGCCCTCCAGCTCAAGAGCCTGCGTGCCGAGTTGCGGGAGCGTGGCGACAGTAGCGCGGAAACGCTGGCAGCACTCGAGCAGGCCAACAACGCGCTCGACACCCTGAACGTCGCGCTGGCAGAAACCCGCCGCACGGCCAATGCCATCGCGCAGCAGCAGACGACAGATGCGGCCGTGGAGCAGCAACGTTACCTGACCATCGCACGCGAGTTCTCGCAAGCTGGTGACCGGATGGATGACCTGCGCCGCGAGACGGCCCAACAGCTCGGTGCCAACCGCGAGGGCATCGAGCACCGCCTGGACAAGGTGCGCGAGACGGTCGATGCCCAGCTGGGCGCCATCCGCAAGGACAACAACGTGCAACTCGATCAGATGCGCGCGACGGTGGACGAGAAACTCTCCCGCACGCTCAACGACCGCCTGTCTGCATCGTTTAAGCAGGTGAGCGACCAGCTCGAGGCCGTGTACAAGGGTCTGGGCGACATGCAGTCCATCGCCACCGGCGTGGGCGACCTTAAGCGCGTGCTGGGCAACGTGAAGGCGCGTGGCATTTTGGGCGAGGTACAGCTGGGTGCAATTCTGGCGGACATCCTTACACCCGACCAGTATCTGGAAAACGTCGCCACCAAGCCCGGCGCCTCGGAGCGCGTTGAGTTTGCCGTCAAGCTGCCGGTGGACGAGGGCGACCCCGTGCTGCTGCCGATTGACTCCAAGTTTCCGGGCGACGCGTACGAGCACTTGCTCGACGCGCAGGAGTCGGGCGATGCTGAGGCCGTCGCCGCAGCGCGTAAGACGCTCGACACCATGGTTAAGCGCGAGGCTAAGGACATCTGCGAAAAGTACCTGAGTGTGCCGGCAACGACCAACTTTGGCATCATGTTCGTGCCGTTTGAAGGACTGTACGCCGAGGTCGTCAGCCGCTCCGGGCTTATCGAGACCCTGGGCCGCGACTATCACGTCAACGTTGCCGGCCCTAGCACCATGGCGGCCATTCTCAACAGCCTACAGATGAGTTACCAAACGTTTAAGCTGCAAAAACGCACCGACGATGTACTGCGCGTGCTCTCCGCTGTCAAGGCCGAGCTGCCGCGCTATCAAAAGGCACTGCGCCGCGCCCAGCAGCAGATCGAGACCGCGGGCAAAACGGTCGAGGGCATCATCACCACGCGCACCAACGTCATGGAGCGCAAGCTCAAGGACATCGACGCGCTGGAAGATACCGACCAAGCCGATGAGATCTTGGGACTCACGCCCGCGGACCTTCTCACAGACCAAGAAGACGAGGACTAATTGCAACAAGACGGCGGGGTGCCGGCGTAAACGCGGGTGCCCCGCTGCTTTTCGCATCGCGCTTGCCTGAAGTGTGCTCCAATGTGCAACAATGGCGTTTCGCCCCATCAGACGCGAAAGGAAGCCCATGTCCCAGAGAAGCACCAGCCCGCTCAGCCGCTCCACCGTGCGCCGCACGCTGCAGCGGTTTTGGGGTGTCACGCGCGCGCAGCCGCTGATTGTCTTTCTCTCGGTGTTCTCGTCGGCGGGCTACATCTTTTTGCTGACGTTTGCCAATACCTATGTGATGGCCCTCATTGTCGACCGCGTTCAAGCCGGTCCCGTGGCGGGTGACCAGGTGTTTGAGGTCTTCGGCCCCTATATCCTGGCGCTCGTACTCGTTAACCTGGTGGGTCAGATTCTCTCCAAGCTGCAGGACTACACCGTCTACAAGCTCGAGATTGCGGGCAACTATCACCTGGCGCGTCTATGCTTCGACACGCTCTCCAACCAATCCATGACATTCCATACCAGCCGCTTTGGCGGATCGCTTGTGAGCCAGACAAGCCGTTTTATGAGCGGCTATACGGGGTTGGTGGACGTGACGGTGTATTCGCTCATCCCCACCATCACCTCGGTCATCTGCACCGTGGCCGCACTCGCCCCGGTGGTGCCGACGTTTACCGTGATCCTGGTGTGTATCATGGTCGTCTACATCGCGTTTGTCTGGCTTATGTACAAGCGCATCATGCCGCTTTCAGCCGCGACGTCCGCCGCCCAGAACAAGCTCTCGGGCGTGCTCTCCGACGCGGTCACGAACATCTTGGCCGTCAAGACCTGCGGGCGCGAGGACTTTGAACGCGATCTGTTCGACGCCGCCGATCGTGCCGCGCGCGACGCCGAGACGGTCTCGATGCACGCCATGATGCAGCGCAACTTTACGACCTCGGGCCTTATCGTCATCACCATGGCCGTGGTGAGTGTGTTCGTGGCGGGCGGCAACGCGTGGTTTGGCATCTCGGCCGGCTCGCTCGTCATGATTTTTACCTACACCTATAACCTCACCATGCGCCTGAACTACGTGAGTTCCATGATGCAGCGCATCAACCGCGCTTTGGGCGATGCGGTCGAGATGACGCGCGTGCTGGACGAGCCACGTTTGGTGGCAGACGACCCGGACGCCCCTGAGCTCAAAGTGACCGAGGGCGCGATTGATTTTGAGCACCTGAGCTTTGCGTACCGTGACGCTGTGGCGGGCGAGAGCGTGTTCGATGACCTGACGCTTCATGTGGCGGCGGGCCAGCGCGTGGGCCTGGTGGGCAAATCGGGCTCGGGTAAGACGACGCTCACCAAGCTGCTGCTGCGCCTGGACGATGTTCAGGGCGGCCGCGTGCTCGTGGACGGTCAGGATGTCTCGCGCTGCACGCAGCAGAGCCTGCGCCGCCAGGTTGCCTACGTGCCGCAGGAGGCGCTGCTGTTCCATCGCTCCATTCGCGAGAATATCGCCTACGGCCGCCCCGACGCCACCGACGAGCAGATCCGCGAGGCGGCTCGCTTGGCTAATGCGACCGAGTTTATCGACCGCTTGCCTCGTGGCTTTGACACCATGGTGGGCGAGCGCGGCGTCAAGCTCTCGGGCGGCCAGCGTCAGCGCGTGGCTATCGCCCGCGCCATCCTAACCGACGCGCCGATTCTGGTGCTCGACGAGGCGACCTCTGCCCTCGACAGCGAGTCTGAGGCGTTGGTGCAGGAGGCACTCGAAAACCTGATGCGTGGACGTACCTCCATTGTGGTGGCGCACCGCCTGTCCACCGTGGCGGCGCTCGACCGCATCGTGGTGCTGGCGGACGGCGAGATTGTCGAGGATGGCACGCATGCTCAGCTCGTCGAGGCGGGCGGCGAGTACGCAAGCCTGTGGGGACGCCAGACCGGCGCATTTTTGGAGGCGTAAAGACCCCATACGTGGGACAATCGTGCCCATAGGTTTGTTATGCCGCTGAAGCGAGGAGTCGTTATGCCACGCGAGACCAATGCCGCCAAACGCGAGCGCGCCATCGAGGTGTGCGAGCGCCTCAACCGTCGCTATGGCCCGGTTGAGTGCTTTTTGGACCACGAGAATCCCTTTAGGCTACTCATCGCAGTGCTGCTCTCGGCTCAGACGACCGACGCGCAGGTCAACAAGGTGACGCCGAAGCTGTTTGCCCAGTGGCCCACGCCCGAGGCCATGGCCGGGGCAAGTGTGGCCGACGTGGCGGACACCATTAAGTCGCTCGGCTTTTATAAGAGTAAGGCCAAGCATGCCGTGGAGGCCGCGCAGATGATCGTTGCCGACTACGGCGGCGAGGTACCGGCCGACATGAAGGAGCTTGTAAAGCTGCCGGGCGTTGGGCGCAAGACGGCGAACATCGTGCTCAACGTGGGGTACGGCATCGTGGAGGGCATCGCGGTGGATACGCACGTCAACCGCATCGCGCACCGCCTGATGCTGAGTCCCAAGACGCACGCCAAAGAGCCGCTCAAGACCGAGCAGGATTTGCTCAAGATCTTGCCGCACGAGTATTGGGAGTCGGTCAATCACCAGTGGATCACCTTCGGCCGCGAGATCTGCGACGCCCGTAAGCCTAAGTGCGACGAGTGTCCGCTGGCAGATTTGTGCCCCAGCGTGCGCGTGACGGGGTAGGGCCCGGCACGTTTTGCCGGCGTCCGAAGGCTGTGGCCAATGTTGCGCAACACATTTGGGCCGCGAGGGCTCAATATGATGGCGACGGATGCTGTTTGTTGTGAGGGGATGCCCGAATATGTTTTGCACCAAGTGTGGCTCCGAGATGCCCGACGGAACCGATTTTTGCACGAACTGCGGGGCGCGCATGGGCGCCGCTTCTCCGGCGGCCGCGCCTGCTGAGCCCGCATCGATGCCGGCGGCAGGGATGCCTCCCGTGCAGAAGAAGTCGCATAAGCGCGCGGTGATTATCGGCATATGTATAGCGGGCGTGCTGGTGGCCGGTGGCGCTGCGCTGGCGCTGACCGGCGTGCTGGGTCCGCTTGGGCAGGGCAATTCATCGCAGATTACAGTACTTGGGTCCGACGAGGGTTCGGCCGAGCTTAAGGACCAGGGAAGCGCCAAGGAGAAGCCTGCCGAAGAGCAAGAGGAGCCGGAAGAGCCCGGGCAGACGGGCAGCAGCGTAAAGGTCGACCTCAACGACCAGGCAACTTATGCCGCGGCGAACCTGTTCCTGTCGAACTTCACGGAGGAGCACTTCGATCGGGACTGGTATCAGGCGGGCGGCTTCGATTCGACTGACGGACTTTCTGATGACGAGAAATACAAGCTGGTCAAGTTTATCTGGTGCCATTTTATTGACAACGCGCCGTATCGAATCGAGAAAGGCGACTATGACAACGGTCACTATCAGCGCATGGCGACCGATGTGATCAATAGGGAACTCAATCGCCTGACGGGTCTGACGCTCTCGGATGCTGACATGACCTTTGATAAAGGGTCGGGTGGGCAGATGCTTGCCGATTCGGCCGAAGCGCATGACGGGTACTTGTATCTGAAGCAGGAATACGGCCAGGGAAATTACAACCCATCGTGTGCCATCGTTACGGGCGCGACTGACCTTGGCGACAACATCTACGAGCTCACCTATGAGGTTTACAGTGCTGGCGGTGCGTTACTTCCTTCCGACATCCCCGAGAGCACCTACGGCCTGCCAAAGGACCAGTTCATCGCCGCAATTCAAGCGGATGCATCCAGGGGCCGTACCGAAACTTGCACGGTCCGCGTCGCACAGGGTGACGGCGCCCCGACCTTCACACTGCTTAAAATGGGCGTCTACGATTAGACTCGGCGTATAGCTCACTCTGATAACGCCAGGCGACTCGTCCGTCTGGCGTTTTTGTTGCGGGGCTGGGCATGCGCTTGAGCTGGAGTATTTGTCGCCTCCTGCCGCCTCATGCAAAAATGTGTTGCTAATTTAGAAGCCTATTCACGCGCGCCGAAGTCGTGCGTGCTGGCGTAGCATGAGCAAAAAATCAAGCAATGGAGGGTAACGTGGCAACATTGAAGACGCGAGAGCTCGAAGATTATTTTGAACGCATCGTACGCACGCGCGAAGGTGACCTACCTGGTCGTCGCAAAGGCGACGAATACTTGTCTCAAACCCATGCGCTCTACCATGGTGATCCTGCGCCCTGGGCTCTGACGCCAAAGATATTCGACATGGATATGACGGCGCTTCTTAAGGAGGCCGCCGAGCGCATGTACGGCATTATGGACAAGGTGACGCGGGCGTTTTGTTCCGATGCCTCCGTGCGTGCGTGGTTTCGCATGGATCCGGCTTTTGCTGACCTGTGCGCTATGGATGCCGGCTATGATTGCCAAATTCCCCTTGCGCGTGTTGATATCTTTCTTGACGAAGATGCCGGTTCGTATACGTTTTGCGAGCTCAATACCGACGGCAGTGCCGGAATGGTAGTGACCGATGCGGTCTGTCAGGCGGTGCGAATGACGCCTTCCTTTGAGGAGTTTGCATCCGACCACCCCGGCTTTCGGCAGTACGATTTGTGCGGTAGCTGGATAGACGCATTGTTTGAGACCTATGCAGAGTGGAAGCTGGCCCATCCTCGCCGCACCGAGGATAGTGCACGATCGGACGACGGGGCCCGCGTTGACGAGGGGCTCTATGCACCGCAATCAAAAATATATCCCGCTTCGGTGGCAATCGTCGACTATTCGGAAAGCATCGACTTGGAAGATGCGGCTCATTTTGTCGACCTTATGAGGCGACGGGGTGTGGTGGCGCGCTTTGCGGATGTGCGCGACCTGCGGATTGGCGAAGACGAGAGCGGTGTTAGGCGGCTGTGCGATGCCGCCGGTCCTATTGATTGCGTTTGGCGGCGCGCGGTGACCGGCGAGCTGTGGGATAAGCCGTGCGACGGACGCTCGGCCTTAATTGAGGCTGCCCAAGAAGGGCTCGCATGCGTCGTCGGCGGATTTAGAACGTGGCCGTGTGCGACTAAGACCGTATTTGCATTTCTGTGGTCTCGGGCCGGTCAGTCCTTGTTGAGCCCGGAGGAGCAATCGTTTGTACGGGAGCATGTGCCCTATACCGAGATTTTGGACGAAAGCGCCCAGTTGTCGAGATTTGCCGAAAAGGATCGATGGATTGTCAAGCCGTGCGGCGGCTACAACGCGGTTGGCGTTGTTGCCGGCTTGGATGCCACGGAACGGGAATGGTCCCAGGTGCTTGCTCGCGCTGCGGCCGCTGGGGCGATTGTACAGGAGTATGCTCAGCAGTATCAGACTCCCTGCTTGCGCGGAACGCTTGTCAATGGGCCGCATCGAGGAGAGGCACCCAAAGGACTTGTGGATGATCTCGGTTTTGCGCCCGCTTCTAATATGGAAGGCCTGTACCTGTATCGCGGTCGTTTCGCGGGCGTGTACACACGCGTCGGCTTTGCCAACACCATAGGCGAGTGGACGAGCCGCTTGAACGTTGCGAGCTTTTTTGAGGAATAGCCGTTTCTTGGGGCACCTTCCGTGGTTGCGGCGTTCGAAGTGACGGGGAGATTTTGGCGAAGCCGATGAGCCCGGTTCTATCTGGCGTTTTTTGCGGGGCTGGGCGTACGCTTGAGCTGGAGTCCTCTCCATGCGCTACCATGACAGGCAACGAATTTGACGAACGACCCGCCGAGCTTGCCTCGGCGGGCTTTTGGCGTTGCAATGCCGGAGGAACAGCATGCTCATTCACCGTATAGCCGCGCAGCTCTACACTGCCGAGGCGCTGCAGACCGTCGAGGCCGGACTCGATGCCGGCGAGGACGTGGCGCTGGCCGTGTCGCAGTCGGGCCGCACGCTTATGGCGGCCGCCCAGTTTGCGCGCCGTCCGCGCCCGACGGTCTACATTGTGAGCGGCGAGGATGCGGCCGATCGCGCCGCGCGCAGCCTTGCCGCCTATGTGGGCCTGGCGCACGTGTGCCGCTTTCCCGAGCGTAAGGACTATCCGTGGCGCGAGCAGGCGCCCGACGACGCCGTGGTAGCGCAGCGCTGCGAGGCGCTGGGGCGCATCGTGCGCGGGGACAACTGCATCATGGTCGCCTCGGCCCGCGCGCTGCTGCGCTGCGTGCCGCCGGTCGAGAGTCGCTATTGGGAGTCCACCACTTTTGCGGTGGGCGAGGAGATTCCTTTTGACGAGGTGCCGCAGCGTCTGGTGGGCATGGGCTACACCAATGCCGGTGCCGCTGATGCGCCCGGTCTGTTCCGCGTTCACGGCGACACCGTCGAGGTGTTTCCCGCGCAGGAGAAGGCGCCCGTGCGCGTTGAGTTCTTTGGCGACGAGATCGATCGCATCCGCCGCATGGTGAGCTCAACGGGGCAGACCATCGGTAACGAGGACAGTATCGAGATCTTCCCCTGCCGTGAGCTGGCGCTTACCGATGAGGCCGTCCACAACATGCATGTGGCGCTCTATCGCGCCAGCCAGGACGACAGCAAACTGGCGGCGCTGCTCGAGATGGTGGATGCGCGTATCGTCACGCCCGAGCTCGACCGCTTTTTGCCGGTGATGTACGGCCAGACCGTAAGCCCGTTGGCGCACGTGAGCGGCAGGGCACTCGTGGTTCTGTCCGAGCCGCGCTCGCTGTTCGACGACTGCCTGCGCGCCTACGAGGATATTGAGGCCCGTGCCGGCGAGGCAGGGATTGACCGCCTGGATGGTCTGTACGTGCGCGCCCAACAGCTCGATTTTGGTGTCCAGCAGCGCCTGAACTATGTGAGCCTCATCCGTGCCGGCGGTGCGGTGACGGCCGAGCTCAAGATTGAGCAGCCGGCCATCGCAGGCTCGGACAACCGTTTTATGACGCGCATCCAGGAGGTCGTGGGCAAGCGTTATGCCTGCGTGTTTGCCATCCCCGACCGCGGCGCGCGCGAGTCGATGGAGCTCACCTTTGGCGACGAGGGCATTACCTTTGAGGAATCGCTGACCGCGGCGCCCGAAAATGTCGGCGCTATCGGCGACCGCGTTCGCGTGGCAGCGGCGGATTCCGCCGACCGTGCCGCACGCCAGGAGGCCCACGCTTCCATTCGCGAGCGCCGCGCCGACGCGCTTAACGCCCGCTCGCTCGAGGCGGGTGCTGCCCAGGCTGCCGCCGGTGTCGCCGTGCCCACCATCTCGCGCGGACGCGTGACCTTTGTGGACGCTGCCCTGCCGCAGGGCGTGGTGGTGCCCGACGCCAATTTGGCCGTGTTCTCGATCGCCGACCTCAATGCCCGCATGGATGCCAACCGCGCGCGCAGCCGCCGCAAGGTTGACATTACGCAGATCACCTTCCCGTTTAAGCCGGGCGACTACGTGGTGCACGCTACCCACGGCATCGCGCTCTTTAGCGAGATCGCGCGCCAGGAAGTGGGCGGCAAGGAGCGCGACTACTTTTTGCTGGAATATGCCGACGGCGACAAGCTCTACGTGCCGCTCGAGCAGGTCGACCGCATCACACGATACGTTGGCCCCGACGGCGACAAGCCGCGCCTGACCAGGCTCAACACCGCCGACTGGACGCGTGCCACGAACAAGGCGCGCAAGAACGCCAAAAAGCTGGCGTTTGACCTGGTCGACCTGTATACGCGACGTTCGTCGATTACCGGTATCGCCTGCCCGCCCGACACGCCCGAGCAGATCGAGATGGAGGAGAGCTTTCCCTACGACGAGACGCGCGACCAGCTGGAGGCTATCGCCGACATTAAGGCCGACATGGAGGCGCCCAAGCCCATGGACCGCCTGCTCTGCGGCGACGTGGGTTTCGGCAAGACCGAGGTTGCCCTGCGCGCGGCGTTTAAGTGCGTGGACTCCGGCCGCCAAGTCATGGTACTCTGCCCCACGACTATTCTTGCCCAGCAGCACTACGAGACGTTCTTTGAGCGCTTTGCCCCGTTTGGCCTCGAGGTCGAGGTGCTCAGCCGCTTCCGCACGCCGACGCAGCAGAAGCGCGCGCTCAAGGCGTTTGCCGAGGGCACGATCGATGTGCTCATCGGCACGCACCGCCTGCTTTCGGCCGATGTGAACCCCAAGAACCTGGGCCTGGTGATCATCGACGAGGAACAGCGTTTTGGCGTGCAGCACAAGGAGCAGCTCAAGAACCTGCGCGAGCAGATTGACGTGCTCACGCTCTCGGCCACGCCTATTCCGCGTACCATGCAGATGGCCACGAGCGGCGTGCGCGACATGAGCCTGATCACCACACCGCCGACCGGGCGTCGTCCCGTGATCGTGCACGTGGGGGAGTACGACCCCGACGTGGTGAGTGCGGCGATTCGCCTGGAGGTGGGTCGCGGCGGTCAGGTGTACTACGTGTCCAACCGCGTCAAGACCATCGACGACGCCGTGGCGCGCGTGCACGAGGCCGCGCCCGAGGCGCGCGTGGGTGTGGCGCACGGCAAGATGGGCCCGCGCGAGGTCGAGGACGTGATGATCGAGTTCGCGACCAAAAAGATCGACGTGCTCATCGCCACGACCATCGTGGAGAGCGGCATCGACAACGCGACCGCCAACACGCTCATCATCGAGGACTCGCAGCGCCTGGGTCTGGCGCAGCTCTACCAGCTCAAGGGCCGTGTGGGCCGCTCTGCCACGCAGGCCTACGCGTACTTTATGTTCCCGGGCGAGCTGCCGCTCACCGAGGAGGCGACGGCGCGCCTGACCGCACTTTCCGAGTTCCAGGACCTGGGCAGTGGCATGCGCATCGCCATGCGCGACCTGGAGATTCGCGGCGCCGGCTCGCTTATGGGAGCCGAGCAGCACGGCAACCTGTCGAGCGTGGGCTTTGACCTGTTTACGCAGATGCTGGGCCAGGCCGTGGCTGAGGCGCGCGGCGATGACGACGCCGGCGTGGAGGCGGCGAGCGTGGGTATTAACCTGCCGGCCGACTACTTCTTGTCCGAGGAGTACCTGCCGGCGGTGGATCAGCGCGTGCTCGTGTACCGTAAGCTCGCAGCGGCCGAGGACCTAGAGAGCATCGATGAGGTGCAGGAGGAGACCGAGGCTGCGCATGGCGAGCTGCCGCTGGCGGGACTCAACCTGTTCAATCGCGCGCGTATTCGTATCCGCGGCGAGCGCTTGGGGCTCGAGAGCGTCACGCTCAGCGGCGGCCGCATCACGTTTTTGGGCGTCGACGTGCCCAAGAAGGTGGCCTTTGAACTAAAGACCCGCTATGGCGCGGTGAACTTCCCCAAGAGCCGCAAGCTGTCGGTACCCTACAAGGCGGGCGCCGGTGCGGGCAGCGGCTTGGGCCGCGGCCTTGACGCCAACGACGGCACCGGCCCTGTGGCCGCGGCGCTCATGCTGCTGCAACAGTTGGGTGCTAGCGACGACGACTAGCGGGTCGACGCTGCAAACGCTCCATTTGGGCAATCTGGTTCCATCGAAAGGAAAGCATGTTCGGATACATCTATAAGAAAGATGTCGCCATTATCGCGGTTGTCCTGTGCCTTTGTCTGGGCGTGGGCAGCTTCTTCGATTATCAGATCTCGTGCGCGCTGTTCAACATCGGCAGCATGTACGGCCGCTTTATCGAGGCCGCCGGCGAGCTGCCGTTCGAGCTGACGGCGAGCATCGCGGGCGTTATGCTCGTGCGCGCGGTGCGTCCCGACTCCAGGGGGAGCAAATGGCTCGCCGTGCTCGGCACCCTCGTCAACATTGGCCTGGCCGGCTACGAGATCGTTTCGTCCCTGCGGGTTGGCGGCAAACTCATCGCGGTTCAGTTGGTGCTGACGTTTGTGCTGGTCATCGCCGCTAACCTTGTCGTCTATCGCCTCACGCGCACGACCGAGCCCGACGAGCTCACGCGCTGGGCGTTGATGGTGCTTGCCGTGTGGGTCGCTCAGGCCATTATCCTCAACGTGATCGTCAAGCCGTTGTGGTCGCGCCCGCGCATGCGCGTGATCGAGGTCACGCCGGGGCTCAATTTTCAGCCGTGGTGGGTGATCGGCAATCCCGACAAGTGGACCTATATCGCCGCCGGCGTGATCAAGGACGGCTTTAAGTCGTTTGCGAGCGGACACACGGCGCATGCGGCGATCGGCCTTATGCTCGCCGGGCTTCCCGCGGCAGCCTTTAAGGAAAAGCCTTCGCGTCGCCGCGTGATCTTTTGGGCGGCGGCTGTGGTCGCGGCGCTCGTCGCGTTTGGCCGCATCGTGATCGGCGCACACTTTTTGAGTGACGTGAGCTGCGGCTTTGCCCTGGTGCTGGCGCTTGAGTGCCTTGCCGCGCGCATTGCCTATCCCAGCGGCGTACAATAGCTCCGTTTAAATCATCTGGCCGATACCCGGTAAGAGAGGATTGCCATGCTCGCGTTTAACAACGACTATTCCCACGGCGCACACCCAGCGGTGCTGCAGGCGCTCGTCGACACCAATATGGAGCCGCAGCCCGGCTACGGTACCGATGCACATACCGAGCGTGCCAAGCAACTTATTCGCGAGGCCTGCCAGGCGCCTGACGCCGACGTGTTTTTCCTGGTGGGCGGCACGCAGGCTAACGCGACGGTGATCGACATGCTGCTTGCGCCGTACGAGGGCGTCGTTGCTGCCGAGACTGGCCACGTTGCCTGCCACGAGGCGGGCGCCATCGAGTTTGGCGGCCACAAGGTGCTCACCATCCCCGGCTACGAGGGCAAGATGCACGCCGATGACCTCGAGAACTATATCCAGGTGTTCTACGAAAACGAGAGCTACGAGCACACGGTGTTCCCGGGTGCCGTGTACGTGAGCCTATCGACCGAGTACGGCACGCTGTACTCCAAGGCCGAGCTCGCGGCGATTCATGCGGTGTGCCAAAAGCGCGAGATTCCGCTGTTTGTGGATGGCGCCCGTCTGGCCTATGCGCTGGCGGCCGATGAGTGCGACATTACCCTGCCCGAGCTGGCGCAGCTGTGCGACGTGTTCTACATCGGCGGCACCAAGTGCGGCGCGCTCTGCGGCGAGGCTGTGGTGTTCTGCGGCATGCACGCCCCGGCACATCCCATTCCGCGCATTAAGCAGCACGGCGCGCTGTTGGCCAAGGGCCGCCTGACGGGCGTGCAGTTTGAGGCACTCTTTACCGACGGCTTGTATTTTGAGATTGGTCGACAGGCGATCGAGACGGCTCAGGCGCTGCGTCGTGTGCTGCACGAGCGCGGCTACCAGTTCTTTTTGGAGACGCCCACAAACCAGCAGTTTGTGATTCTGCCCAACGAGGACATGGCCCGCATTCGCGAGCATGCCTCGATCGAGTACTGGGAAAAGTACGACGAGACCCACACGGTGGTGCGTTTTTGTACCAGCTGGGCCACGACGCAGGAGGACATCGACGCACTGGCGGCTGTCCTGTAGCCTGATGTAATGACGAGGGGCCGCCTTGCGCTGGGTTTGGCGCAGGGCGGTCTTTGCTTTTGGGGGAGAAGGGTTGTATGACCGAGATGTCCGAGCCGACGATTCGCCTGGCGACGCCCGAAGACGCGCCGGCGTTGCTTGCCATCTATGAGCCATATGTGCGCCAGACGGCGATTACCTGCGAATACGAGGTACCGAGCGTTGAGGAGTTCGCCGGGCGCATCGAGCGTACGCTCAAGCGTTATCCGTATCTGGTGATGGAGCTGGACGGGCGTCCGGTAGGCTATGCCTATGTGAGTCCGCTCAACAGCCGCGAGGCATACGACTGGTCGGTCGAGACGTCGATCTACCTGGCGCGCGACGTGCGCCACGGCGGGCTGGGCCGCAAGCTGCATGACGCGCTCAAGCAATGTCTGATTGCGATGGGCATCACCAACATGTGCGCGCTCATCGCCGTGCCGCACGACAAGGACGACGAGTATCTGACGCACAACAGCCAGGACTTCCATGCCCATATGGGGTATCGCCTGGTGGGTGCCTTCGACCGCTGCGCCCAAAAGTTCGGCCGCTGGTACGACATGTGCTGGATGGAGTTGGTCCTTGCCGAGCGCACGCCCAACCAACCCAAACCAACCTGGTTCCCCGACCTCCCCAAACCTACCATTTAGGGACAGGTTTATTTTGGCAGGTTAGCCGATTGGCTCGGTGTATTTGGCGCGGTCGGTGCGTTGGATGCGCTTAGAGACATGGAGCGGTCGGCCGTCGGTGTCGTAGACGTAGTCGGTGATCAGGATCAGCGCCTGCCCGCGCTCGACGTTGAGCAAAAACGCCTCGTTTTGCGAGGCATAGCACACCTCAAAGGTCTTATGTCCCTGTGCTGGCGCGCGATGGAATTCTTGGCGCAGCGTCGCGTAGAGCGAACCGTTGATATCGCGATCGATGAGCGTCTCGAAGCTTGGCGGCAGGTAGGTGGTCTCCAGGCACAGCGGCACGTCGTCCAGGTAGCGCAGGCGGACAAGTTTGACGAGCTTGCTGCCCACGGCGGCGTCAAAGAACTTAGCTATGCTGCCGGCCGCCTTGGCAAAGCCCGAGTCCACGGTGCGCGTGGTGGGCTTCATGCCCTGACCTTCGACCTGCTTGGTATAGCTCGAAAACACTAGGTTGTTCTCGTGGAGCGCGGGCGTGTCGGCCACAAAGGCGCCACGCCCGCGCTCGGTGCGCACCAGGCCCTCATCAACGAGAACCTTAAGGGCGTGGCGCACGGTGCTGCGCGACAGCCCCGATTCGTCCATGAGCTCCATCTCGGACGGCAGCTTGTCTCCGCGTGCGTAGATGCCGGCGGCGATGCGGTCGCGAAGCGTACCCGCCAAGCGCTCGTATTGGCTCAGTTTCTTTTTAGATGAAGCGTTCATGCGATCAGCCTATATCTAACTTGTATGTTTATCTAAGCAAGCATGTATTCAACACAATAATAAAACCGCTGGTATTGCGCTACCGAAAACCTTACCAGCAAAATTTCTAAGATAAATATAGCATACAACTAGTCGACATAACCAAAACATGTATGTAACTTGTATGCCTGTGATGAGCATCAAACGAGAAGAAAGGCTGATGCACGATGACTACTCAGGAACAGGTTAAGGATGTCGTCTCCCAGGTTTTGGCTGACAAGGCAGACAAGGGCGGCATCAAGCGCGTCGTGTGGATTGGTGCCGGCGGATCCAACGGCGGCAACTATCCTGCCCAGTACTTTATGGAGCACGAGGCCACGCAGGTCGTGAGCTCCAGCTACACCAGCAACGAGTTCGTGCACGCCACCCCGGCCTACGTCAACGAGAACACCCTGGCCGTCGTCGTGTCCATGCGCGGCACCAAGGAGACCATCGTTGCCGCCCAGGTCGCCAAGGACCACGGCGCCAGCACCATCGCCATCTATGTTGACGAGTCCGGCCTCACCGAGGTCTGCGACTACAAGATCCAGTACGACAGCCTGGCCGTCGACGAGTCCTGCATGGGCCGCACCAACTCCGCCGTCGTGACCATGATCGCCATGGAGCTTACGCAGCAGACCGAGGGCTATGCCGAGTACGAGACCGCTATGGCCGCGTTTGACTTGGTCGACCCCATCTATCGAAAGGCCGTCGAGTACACCCGTCCGCTCGCTGCTAAGTGGGCCGAGCAGAACGCCGACAAGCCCTGCATCAACGTGATGGCTCAGGGCCCGCTCTTTGGTGCCGCCTACGTCTTTAGCATCTGCAACGTGCAGGAGATGCTGCAGATCGACTCCTGCACCATCAACACCTGCGACTTCTTCCACGGCCCCTTCGAGATCCTGGACAAGCGCACCTCGCTGTTCCAGCTCATCAGCGTCGGCCGCAGCCGCTGCAACGACGAGCGCGGCATCCGCTTCGTCAACCAGTACGGTGGCGAGCGCGTCTATCAGCTCGACGCCAAGGAGCTCGGCCTCAACGACATCAAGGACAGCGTGAGCGAGTACTTCAACCACCTAATCTTTGCGCCGATCCTCAACAACGTGTACATGCGCGCTCTCTCTGCCGTCACCCACAAGGACTACATGACGCGCCGCTACATGTGGAAGCTGGACTACTAGGGGATAGAGCGGCCTAACAGCTCGATATCCTCATAAGTTGCGGTGGAATAGTTCCTGCTTGGGGGCTTGAAGCCTCTATTTAGGAACTATTTCACCGCAACCGCCCAGTAATCCGCTGGGGGCGGAGGAAAACGGATCACTTATCCGCTCGCCGATTTGTGTCTTGAAAAATGTATATAACGACTATAACGTAGTACGAAACATATTGGAAACAATACCGAGGAGGCTGCGTTGAAGAAGAGCAATCTGGGCTATGTGCTGGTGCTGATCGCCGCGCTTATGTGGGGCAGCATCGGAATCTTTGTAAACGGCATCTCGGCCATGGGCGTTTCGTCCCAGAGCATGGCTGCCTTTCGCTTGTTGGTCGGAGCGCTTATCTTGGCGCCGGTCCTGATGATTATGGGCTGCCGTCCGGGTGAGGGGTCTACCGTGGCTCAGGGTCCGCTGGCCCTGTTCAAGGCAAGCCCTAAAGAGCTTGTTCCCTGTGCGCTTGTCGGCATCGTCGGTTTGGCCGCCGCCAACACCTGCTATTACGAGTGCATGGGCGAGGTGGGCATGTCCACGGCCTCGGTGCTGCTCTACACCTCGCCGGTGTTTGGCGTCATGCTCGGCCGCGTGCTTTATCGCGAGGACGTGACCCCCAACAAGCTCGTCGCCATCGTCTTTAACATTGTGGGTTGCGTGCTCGCGGTGACGAGCGGCGACCTGTCTGGTTTCCATTTCTCGGCTTGGGGCGTCGCGTCGGGTGTGATCGCCGGACTTTGCGGTGCACTGCTGGCGGTGTTTAGCCGTATGGCTACCAAGACGCTGCATCCGCTGGCGGTGACGTTTTGGGGCTTTGTCTTTGGCGGATGCTTTATGGCAGTGCTTTCGGCTCCGTGGTCCGATGTAGCCGCGGCAATGTCCCCGCAGCTCATTCTGCTGTTCGCAGGCTTTGGCTTTATTCCGACGGCTCTTGCGTACATCTTCTATATGCAGGGCCTTTCGATGGATCTCGAGACGTCGAAGGTGCCGGTCGTGGCTTCGTTCGAAACCGTGGCGACCGTTCTGGTCGGTATTGGCATCTACGCCGAGCCCGCCGGCGCGATCAAGGTCCTGGGCATCGTGCTGGTGCTCGCGTCCATCCTGATTATGAACACTAACTTCTCCAAGCTGCGCAACAGCGCCTTTGTCGGCCATGTCGTTGAGAGCATGACCTTTAAGCCCAACGCGTGGTGGACGGAGAAATCGCAGGACATGGATCTGTTCCGCGAGCGCACCGGCATCGCGCTGGAGCCCACCGTGCAGGAAAGCCCCTGGTACTTCGTGCGATAGGGGATTGGCGAGGCGTCTGATCTGGGGCTATCCAGCCAGCGCCGGCCTACCCAGCCCCAACGTTTCGATTACGTTAAACCCGTCAACGGTCGATTTTCACCCGCGAGCGGTCTTTATACTAATTAGCAATATCCGCAACGTATAAGACGTTATAATGACCATAACGAAAAGGAGGAGGCAAGATGAATCAGATCATTCTCGCATCTCATGGCGGCCTGGCCGCAGGCGCCAAAGACACGCTCGAGATGGTTCTCGGCGACGTGTCGAACGTCCACGTCGTGTCGCTTGCTCGTGACGACAAGGAGCCCATCACCAATAAGGTGGACGCCATGATCGCCACGTTCAACGCGGACGACACCGTCTATGTGTTGACCGATATGCTCGGCAGCTCGGTCAACAACAGCATGGTCGAGCTTTCCAAGAACGGCACGAAGTTCACGGTTGTCAGCGGTTTCAACATCCCGCTGGCGCTCACGCTCGCTATGAGCCCCGTCCCCGTCAAGGGTGCCGAGCTCGCAGCCCTCATCAACGAGGCCCGCACCGGTCTGACCAACCCCAACGCACCGGTCGAGGCTGCCGCGGCTCCCGCCAAGAAGGCCAAGGCGCCCCGTCACAGCTCCGGTCCCGCCAAGATCGTCCTCGCACGTCTTGACTACCGTCTGCTGCACGGCCAGGTCGTCTTTACCTGGACCACCAAGGTTCAGGCCGAGCGCATCATCGTCGTCGACAACGCCGCCGCCAACGATGACATCAAGAAGGGCGCTCTTAAGCTGGCCAAGCCCCAGGGCGTGCGCCTGAACGTCTTCACCGTCGAGCGTGCCCTCGCCAAGATGGACAAGCTCAACACCCTCGGCGAGCGCGTCATGTTCGTCTTTGGCAACACGGCCGAGATGCTGCAGTTCTGCCAGGGCTACAAGCTCGACGCCATCAACCTGGGCGCCACCGCCAACCACGACGGTGCCGATCAGGTCGGCGGCAAGGACAGCTCCGTCTTCCTCGACGCCAACCAGAAGGCCGACGTCAACCAGCTGCTCGACATGGGCATCAAGCTCTACGTCCAGCAGACCCCTACGTATCAGAGCGTCGACATCGACGCCAAGCTGTAATCAACCAGGCTTTTGCCTGACTGAAAGGAGAAGGGTATGAATACGTTCATCAGTGCGGTGCTCGTCGGCCTCGTCGGCGTGTTCTGCATGTGGGACTCCCGCCTGCTCGGTCGTCTTAACTTCGAGCAGCCCCTCGTTGGCGCTACGCTCGTCGGTCTGCTGCTGGGCGATGTGCCCACCGGCCTTGCCGTCGGTGCCGCCGTCGAGCTCGTGTCCATGGGCCTGGTACAGGTCGGCGCCGCCGTTCCGCCCGATATGGTCCTGGGCGGCATCGTGGCCGCTGCCTTTGCGTGCCTGACCGATGCTTCCGCCGAGACCGCCATGACGATCGCCATCCCGGTCGCCGTCCTGGGTCAGCTCCTCGGCATCGTGTTCCGTTCCATCATCGCCGCCCTCACCCATGTGGCAGATAGCGCGATCGATAACGGAAAGTTCAAGACCGCCTACCGTATGCACGTCTGCGCCGGCTCCGGTCTGTACGCCGTCATGTACTTCCTGCCGATCTTCCTCGCCGTCTTTGTTGGCACCGACCTGGTTCAGGCCATCGTCAACATGGTTCCCGAGTGGCTGTCCACTGGTCTTAACGTTTCGACCAAGATCATGACCGCCTACGGCTTGGCCCTGCTGCTCACCATGATGATCAAGAAGGGTATGACTCCGTTCCTGTTCATCGGTTTCCTGCTCGCCGCTTACCTCAACCTGTCCGTCATCGCGGTCGCTCTGATCGGTGTGTGCCTGGCTGTCGTCTTCATGGGCTTCAAGTTCAACGGTTCCCATGCAGCCGCCGGTGTCGATTCCGACTACGATCCGCTCGAAGACGACGAAGACTAAGGAGGAACACACTATGGCAACCGCAACCAAGGACGTGTCCCTGAACAAGAAGGTCAGCCAGTTCTTCTGGCGCTCCTGGGCCATCCAGGCCTCTTGGAACTACGAGCGTCAGATGAACATGGGCTTCCTCTACGGCATGGTTCCCACGCTCGATCGCCTCTATCCGGACGAGTCCGACCCCAAGCAGCTCGCCGCTAAGAAAGAGGCTTACCACCGTCACATGGCGTTCTACAACTGCACCCCGCAGACGAGCGCTTTCATCCTGGGTCTCGCCGCCTCCATGGAGGAGGAGTACGCCAAGGATCCCGAGAACTTCGATCCCGATTCGATCAACGCGGTCAAGACCTCCCTCATGGGCCCGCTTTCCGGCATCGGTGACTCCTTCTTCCAGGGCACCATCCGCGTTATCGCCTTTGGCCTGGGCGTTCAGCTGGCTCAGCAGGGCTCCATCATGGGCCCGATTCTGGCCATGCTCATCTCCATCGTCCCCTCTGTGCTGATCACTTGGTTCGCAGCCAAGATGGGCTATCAGGGCGGCCACGAGTACCTGAGCAAGCTTCAGGGCGGCGACCTCATGGAGAAGCTCATGTATGTCTGCGGCATCGTGGGTCTTATGTCCGTGGGCGGCATGATCGCCACGCTGATCGGCGCCACCACCCCGCTGCAGTTCGCTGAGGGTACCGTCGTTATCCAAGACATCCTGGACGGCATGATGCCCCAGATGATCTCCCTCGGCCTCACCGGCCTTATGTACTGGCTCATCAAGAAGAACGTCAACACCGGTTGGCTTCTCGTGATCGCCATCGTGGGCGGCATCGCCCTCTCCGCGGCCGGCATCCTGGCCTAGTCGCGACTAAGCGTCTAATCGCTTTCCCCGGGGAGCCTGCCTGACATCCCATACCCCAGGCAGGCTCCCATCCCTAAATGTGTCAAAGGGACAGTTCCTTTGACACATCCTCAACGGGCCGGCGACTCGGTCCAAATCACGGTAACCCTGCGAGCGCCCGGCAATGTGGCGCCGCAAAAAATCGAAAGGAATGTGTCAGATGTACGAGATCGACCTTAACCTCCCTAAGCAGATCGTCGCTGACGTCCTGTCCAACCACGAGATCCACAGCGTCGCCTTCGTCGGCTGCGGTGCTTCCATGTCCGACCTTTACCCTGCCAAGTACTTCCTGGCCAACAACACGGACAAGCTGAACGTTCAGATCTTCACCGCTAACGAGTTCAACTACGACACGCCTTCCTGGGTCAACGAGCACACCTTCGTGATCACCTGCTCCCTCGGTGGCTCCACGCCCGAGACCGTCGAGGCCAACAAGACCGCCAAGAAGCACAACTGCCCGGTCGTCTCCCTCACCAACAAGGCTGGCTCCGCTCTGACCGTCGACGCCGACCACGTCATCGTTCACGGCTTCCATGCCAACTACGCTGCCAAGTGCGAGAAGCCTGGCTACGCCATCGCTCTTGCTCTCGAGATCCTTCAGCAGACCGAGGGCTATGACCACTACGAGGACATGATCACCGGCCTCACCAACGTCTTCGATCTCTGCGAGAACGCCGCTCAGCACTGCAAGAAGCTCGCCAAGAAGTTCGCCGAGGACTTCAAGGACGACAAGATGATCTACTTCATGGCTTCCGGTGCCTCCGAGAAGATGGCTTATTCTCACGCCGCCTTCCTGTTCACCGAGATGCAGTGGATCGACGCCGCCGCCTACAACACCGGCGAGTACTTCCACGGCCCGTTCGAGGTTTCCACCGAGGGTAAGCCCTACGTCTTCTTCATGTCTGATGGCGCTACCCGTCCGATGGACGCCCGCGCCCTCACCTTCCTTGAGCGCATGGGCGCCAAGGTCGCTCTGATCGACTCCAAGGACTACGGCCTGGCTGACGCTGTGCCCGCGAGCGTCGTCACCTACTTCAACCCGCTGCTGCACCTCGCCGTTATGCGCGAGTACGGCAACCAGATCGCCGAGGCCCGTCAGCACCCGCTGACCATGCGTCGCTACATGTGGAAGCTTTCCTACTAATCACAAGTAAGTAGACCTTACGGGTTGATTGAGAGGGGATGGGGTTTGCGCCCCGTCCCCCTTTTTGCTTTTGAGAGGAGATGCGTATGATCAAGGCAGTGCTGTTTGATATGGACGGTGTGCTGGTCGATACCGAGTGGTTCTACAACCGCCGCCGCGTGGCGTTTATGGAGGAGAAGGGGTTCCACTTTGACGAGATTCCCGATCTTTCGGGGTCTAACGAGCCGGCCATTTGGGAGGCGCTGGTGCCCGACGATGTTGAGCTGCGCGAGCGCCTGCGCGTGGAGTACAAGCAGGTCTACAGCCCGGACCACCCCGTTCCGTATGCCGAGCTGCTCAACGAGCAGACGGAGCCGGTGATGCGTGAGCTGCATGAGCGTGGCGTGAAGTGTGCCATCGCGAGCTCGTCCTATCGCGAGTTGATCGACGAGCTGGTGGAGATCGCTGACATTGCCGATGTGCTGGATTGCACCATCAGCGGTCACGAGTGCAGTGCGTTTAAGCCCGACCCCGAGATCTACCTGCGTGCCATGGAGGCGCTGGGGGTGGAGCCTACCGAGTGCCTGGTTATCGAGGACTCGCCTTTGGGCATCGAGGCCGGCAAGCGCTCCGGCGCCCGCGTCCTGGCGCTGCGTCCGCACGAGGGCGTCAACCTGGACCAGTCCGCCGCCGACGTTGTCATCGATAATCTGACCGACATTTTGGCCGCTTTGTAGTGTCAATCCGCCGCGAAAAGCACTGGTTTAAACGTTTTTTGCGGTGGACTGGCTCAATTTGGTTTCGATTTTGATCCGTTTGGCTTCGATTTGGGCTAAGTGAGTAGACTTTTTGGCGCAGGCCGAGCACAATGCATATCTTCCTTTGTAAAACCGCAGGTCACAGGAGTGGCGGTTTTGGGTGTGCTCGGCAGATCGTAAAAAGTCTACTCACTTGGAATTTTGCCCTTTGGTCGTGGGGGTTGCTGGTCCCGTTTTGGTTGTCGAGGGAGGTTGAATTGAAGCGCCCCCGCACGCTCCATGCTACAATCGCGGGCATGCCCCACAACCACATCTGCCTTCGAAAGGAGCCTACGTGGCGAACGCCATCGATCAGCTCACGGACCGCGTGCTCATGCTCGGCCGCCTCACCATCGTCCGCCGCGCCATTACTGCCGTGGCGGTCACAATTTCTGCCGTCCTCCAGACATTCCTGATCCAGGCGTTCATTCAGCCCGCCGACCTGCTTCCGAGCGGTCTCACCGGCGTCGCGGTCCTGCTCGATCGCGTTACCTCGCTGGGCGGCGTTCACATCGACATCTCGCTCGGTATGCTCGCGCTCAACATCCCCGTGGCGCTCCTATGCTGGAGTGGCATCAGCAAGCGCTTCGTCATCTTCTCGATGATGCAGGTCGTGCTCTCATCGCTCTTTCTCAACATCTTTCACTTCGCCCCGTTTTTGGGCGACAAGATCATGCTCATCATTTTTGGCGGCGTGGTCTCGGGTCTGGGCGCTGCCATCGCGCTAAAGTCCGGCGCATCCACCGGCGGCACCGACTTTATCGCGCTGTGGGTTTCCAACCACACGGGCAAGACCATCTGGGGCGTCATCTTTGGTTTCAACTGCTTTATCCTGGCGATCTTTGGTTTTATGTTTGGCTGGGACAAGGCGGCGTATTCCATCGTGTTCCAGTTTATTTCGACCAAGACCATCGACAGTTTCTATCGTCGCTACGACCGCGTGACGCTGCAAATCACGACGCGCAAGGCAGACGAAGTCATGACCGCCTATGTTGACCATTTTCAGCACGGCATTAGCTGTGCCGAGGTCATCGGCGGATACAGCCGCGAAAAGATGTACCTGCTGCACGCCGTTGTCTCGACCTATGAGAGCCAGGACATTATCAAGCTGGTGTGCGACATTGATTCCGGTGCCGTGATCAATGTGTTCCACACGCTCAACTTTGTGGGCGGCTGGTGGGGCGGTCATGTCGACGAGCCCATGCCCACGGCCGTACCCGATCCCGACAAGCCCGCGCGTATGGCCAGCAGACAGGCGCGCCTCAGCGAGCAGGACAGCCTGCAGCAGGACGACGGCAGGTAGAGTGTTGGTATTTTGCCGGCACGGCGCAATCCTGTCCGCTTGAGCCTCCCGAAAGCCTCGCTGCTTTCAGGAGGCCTTCGTTTGCCCAGATAAAACCTACCAAAATGAAGCTGTCGCTTTTTGGTAGGGAGGGTGTATCGTTTTATCATTATGAGGTAACATGAAACTAGACGTTATATACGTATTAGTTATTTCGATATTTCGATAAGAGTGATTAGATATGCCTACACCCAAAAATGCACCGCTTTACCAGCAGATTTATGACGAAATCAAGGATGCGATCGAGAAAGGTGTTTATGCACCCAAGGAGCGTATTCCGTCCGAGCTTGAGCTAGCCGAGCAGTACGAGGTGAGCCGCATCACGGTGCGCCGCGCCGTCGAGGAGCTGTGCTCCGATGGCTACCTGGTTAAGCAGCAGGGCCGCGGCACCTTTGTTTCCACGCCGCACATCAATCGCCAGTTCCACGCCTCGACGCTGCAGACGTTTACCGCGCTGTGTGCCAACAACGGCATGAAGGCCGGTGCACATGTGGTCGATCGCCAGATTGTGCCGGCGCGCCAAAACGAGATGGAGTTCTTTGGCCTGCAGAAGGATGCGCTGCTGCTGCATATCAAGCGCGTGCGTACGGCCGACGGCGAGCCCATCTTTGAGGAGAACATCTTTGTGCCGTTTGACGCCTACCGTGAGCTGTTGACGGCCGATCTTGAGGACAAGTCGATTTTTGCCGAGGTCGAGCGTGTTGGCGGGACGCCGATTGTCTCGGTTGGCTACCGTACGGTCGAGGCCGTTCGAGCTAACGCCGAGCAGGCGGCCGAGCTGGGCATTGCTCCGCACGATCCGCTGCTCAACCTGCGTGCCGGCTTTACCGGTCCCGATGACGAGCCGGTTTTGATGGGTAAGCAGTACTACGTGGGATCGCGCTACGTTATGGTCATGTAAGTTACGCGGTTTTACCAAACCGCGTAACGGGCCGACGTTGCGCCTTTGGGTCCGCCGTTCTGACGAACGGCGGACCGGGCGACGCTGCAAACGCCCCTAAGCGGCAATCTGACGTTCAATCGTCGGTCGCGTACCGAAGTACGCTTCCCTCCTCTTTCACGTCACCTTGCTCGCTTAGGGGCGTTTTCGCTGACTTATGCTCAACCAGCGACGTTTCCACGCTCATCCGGAAAGTGTCCAGACTAGTCATTGGGGACGTTCATAAATGACTACTCATTCAAGAGCGTCCCCAATGACTACCCACCGTTTTTGGCTCGGCGGCGGGTACAAAGCGGGACATTATCTACGCTCGTTCCCTTCGGGTCACGTTGCCTGTGGCTGACAGCCGGGCGACGCCGGTCCGCGTGGCGGCGTATAATCGGCGGCAGATGACTTGGACGTTAGGAAACCATGACCGATAGCATGCAGCAGATGGCGCTCGACACACTCGGCGCCTATTTTGGCTACACCTCGTTTCGCCCGGGACAGGACCGCATGGTCGATGCGATCCTTGCCGGTCGCGATGCGCTGGGTGTTATGCCCACGGGCGCCGGCAAGTCCATTTGCTACCAGGTGCCCGCGCTCATGCTGCCCGGCATCACCTTTGTGGTGAGTCCGCTGCTGTCGCTTATGGAGGACCAGACCCGTGCGTTGCTCGCGGCGGGTGCGCGACCCAGCTATCTCAACTCCAGTCTTACTCCGGCCCAGCAAAACACCGTGCTCAAGCGGGCGCGCGAGGGCCGCTACCAGCTTATGTACGTGGCGCCCGAGCGCCTGCTCGAGCCGCGCTTTTTAGCCTTTGCGCAGGAGGCCGCGGGTTCCTCCGGCATTGGCGTGCCGCTCGTGGCCATTGACGAGGCACACTGCGTGAGCCAATGGGGCCAGGATTTCCGCCCCGCTTACCTGCAGATTCGCGAGTTTATCGATTCCCTGCCGCAGCGCCCCATCGTGGCGGCCTTTACCGCTACAGCGACCGAGCGTGTGCGTGCAGACATTCAGCAGATGCTCGGCCTGCAAAACCCCGCGACGGTGGTGACGGGCTTCGATCGCAAGAACCTCTACTTTGGCTGCGAGGAGATGGGCGACAAGGCCAAGGCCGCGTGGGTGCGCGACTATATGATCGCGCATTCGAGCGAGAGCGGCATCGTGTATTGCTCGACTCGCAAGACCGTCGATGCGCTGGCAGGTGAGCTTGCCGAGGCGCTGGGCCCCAGCGGCATTCGCGTGGGCCGTTACCATGCCGGTATGGGCAACGACGCCCGCCGCCAGAGCCAGCGCGCCTTTATCGACGACGACATTCAGGTGATGGTTGCCACCAACGCCTTTGGCATGGGCATCGACAAGCCCAACGTGCGCTACGTGATCCATAACAACGTGCCCGAGAGCATCGAGGCCTACTATCAGGAGGCGGGCCGCGCCGGCCGCGACGGCGATCCGGCCAGCTGCCACTTGCTGTGGAACGGCAACGATTTTCGCATGCGCCGCTTTCTGATCGATCGCGGCGATGCTGCCGACGAGGCGCTCGACGACGAGCAACGCGCGTGGGCGCTCCAGAATCGCTACCGCCTGCTCAGCCAGATGGAGGGCTACTGCAATACCACCGGCTGTCTGCGCGAATACATGCTGCGCTACTTTGGCGACGAGGCCGCGGCCGAGCACGCGGCTGCGGCTGGTGCGGGCGCCGCCGCCACGGACGACGTCGAGGGCTGCGGCAACTGCAGCAACTGTCTCACGCAGTTCGAGGTCGAGGACGTCACCGATATGGCCCGCGCCGCTGTGCGCTATGTGGCCACGCGTCCCATGCGCTTTGGCAAGTCGCTGATCGCCGACGTGCTCCACGGCGGCAACACCGAGCGCATTCGCCAGATGCATCTGGACGAGGACCACGGCTACGGTGAGCTGTCGAGCGAATCGGTCGGGCGCATCAAGGACATCATCGGGCAGCTGTGCGGTCGCGGTTATTTGGCCACCTCGCAGGGGCAGTACCCGGTCGTGGGACTGGGTCCGCGTGCCGGCGAGGTCGAGGACGAGGCGTTCGCCTTTACCGTTAAGCGTCGCGCGTCCAAGCGCAAGGCCTCGGCCCGCGCCCGCCGCGCCGTCGATCTGCTGCGCGAGGAAGCCGAGCTGGACCAGCGCCTGCGCGTTGGCGACGATGCCGAGCTGTTCGAGCGCCTGCGTGCCCTTCGCAAGGAGATCTCGACCGAGCTGGAGATGGCGCCGTACATGGTCTTCTCCGACAAGGCTCTGCGCGGTCTGTGCCGCCTACGCCCGCAGACGCGCGACGAGCTTGTCCAGGTCAACGGCATCGGCGAGAAAAAGGCCGACGCCTTTGGCGAGCAGTTTATGGCGGCGATTGAAGAGTTTGAGTCCGAGCATGCACGGGGTGGAGCGTAACGATGGCATTCGACGATAAAACCGAGCGCACTGAGGTATCCGCCGTGCCGCTGTACCAGCAGGTTATGGACGACCTAAAGGGCGAGATCGCGCGCGGCGTGTACCCCGCCGGCTCGCGCATCCCTGCCGAGATGGAGCTCGCGAAGTCCTACGGCGTGGGGCGCATCACCGTGCGCCGTGCCATCGAGGAGCTGTCGCGCGCGGGGTATCTCAACCGCCAGCAGGGGAGGGGCACGTTTGTGTGCGCCCCCAAGCTCAAGCGCAAGATTCGCCAGAAGGGTGACGTCCAGAGCTTTACTGAGGGTTGTGCTGCCAACGACATGGTGCCGGGTGCGCGTCTGGTGTCGCGCACGGTGGTCGCGGCGACGCACGAGGATGCGGCGTTCTTTGGCGTGGAGCCCGGCTGCGAGCTTATCGTGGTCGAGCGCGTGCGCACGGCCGACGGCATCCCCGTCATGCTCGAGAACAACGCCTTTGTGCTCGCCGACCATCCCTACCTGCAGACGCTGGCCGACGAGGACCTCACCGATAACTCAATCTTTGCGCTCGTTGCCGAGCATTCGGGTCGCGCGCCGCTCAAGTCCGACCCCTGCACCGTGGAGATTGCGCTTGCCGATACTCAGACGGCCCCGCTGCTGGAGGTGCCGGTCGGCGAGCCGCTCTTCTATATGGAGGCCTACTTTACCGACGCCGGCGGGCGCCCTCTACTGCTCGGCCGCCAAAAGATCGTGGGCTCGCGCTACGTCTTCGACATCTAACGTCCACAGATAGAACAACATAGAACAAATTTGCTGAGATGACTTCACGGGCGTTGTTACACGTGCTATAAATAGGACAACATAGAACGACAGCAGGTACGAGCTGTCGTCGTTCAAAGCCGCCCCACAAGGAGGAGCATCAGCATGAACGCACATGATCTGGTTCAGGAAATCATCGAGCGCAAGGGCAAGATCGAGAACGTCTTTTGGATCGCTTGCGGCGGTTCGATGATCGATCTCATGCCGGCCAACGAGCTGCTCAAGCGTGAGGGCACCACGTTTACCTCGACGGTCTACACGGCACGCGAGTTTTGCCTGATGGCTCCCAAGAGTCTTGGCGAGAAGTCGCTCGTCATCGCCTGCAGCCACAGCGGCAACACGCAGGAGGTCGTCGACGGCTGCGAGATGGCGCTGGCCGCCGGTGCCGAGGTCATTGCCCTTACCGACTGCGAGGGCTCAAAGATCGACAACGGCAAGTGGACTACCTGGGTCTATCCGTGGGGTGAGGGCGTGTCGCAGGCCGAGGTGCCGCAGGGCATTGGCGCTCTGATCGCCGCCGAGTTGCTCGACCAGCAGGAAGGCTACGAGTCACTCGCCGACATGTATGAGGGCCTCAAGCAGATGGATGCGCTACTGCCCGCCGCCCGTGAGAAGGTCAACGCCGAGCTGGGCGCCCGCTTTGCCGAGCTCTGCCAGCAGCACAAGTTCTTCTATATCCTGGGCTCCGGTCCCAACTTTAGCCAGACCTATGCCATGGCGATTTGCTCGCTCATGGAGATGCAGTGGCAGCACTGCTGCTACATCCACTCCGGCGAGTACTTCCACGGCCCGTTCGAAGCCACCGAGCCCGGCGTGTTCTACTTTGTGCAGCTCGGATCGGGCGAGTGCCGCCCCATGGAGGAGCGCGCTCTTGCGTTCCTCAACACGCACACCGATACCGTCATGGTGCTCGATGCGCTCGAGTACGGCGTGGGTGAAGTGCCTGCCAGCGTGCGTTCGTACCTGGAGCCGATCTTCTTCTACGCGATGAGCTGCGAGCTGCGTGCTGCCCGCGGCAAGGTGTTTGACCACAGCCCCGAGGTTCGTCGCTACATGGGCATCGAGCAGTACTAGGTACCGGGAAAAGTATTCACCTTCGATTCGCAAGCGTGTCGTGTGAGTCAAAAAGCGGGCCGTGCCGGGAATTTCCGGCACGGCCCGCTTTGCATGGCGTCCGTATGAGCGAGGTGTCGCGGCAACCGACGCTTACTTGGCGTCGTATGCCTCGGCTTCCCACCAGTCGAGCTGGGCGATGTTGTCGCGGATGTGCTGGCAGCTCTTGTGGAAGCCCTCGAGCTCGTGCTCGGACAGGTCGAGCGTGTAGACCTCCTCGACGCCCTCGGCACCGATCACGCACGGCAGAGAGGTGAAGATGCCCTCCTCGCCATACTGGCCGGTCATGAGCGTGGAGGCGGAAAGCACGGCGTGCTCGTTGTGCAGCACGGCGGCGCAGACGCGCGCGGCGGAGTTGGCGACAGCGTACTCGGTGCACTGCTTGCCCTGGTAAGTTACGTAGCCGCCCTTGCGTGCGAGCTCTTCGACCTCCATGTGGTCGAAGGCGTACTTGTCAGGGTTCTCGGCCTGAAGTTCGTTGAGGCTCTTGCCGGCGATGGTTGCGGCCTTAAAGGCGGCCAGCTGGCTAAAGCCGTGCTCGCCGATCATGTAGGCGTCGATGGACTTGGGGCTCACGCCGACCTTCTTGGAGATCTCGGTGCGCAAGCGGGCGGAGTCCAGACCGCAGCCCGAGCCGATGATCTTCTTGGGATCGTAGCCGGTCAGGTGCCACAGCTCGGTGCACACGACGTCGCAGGGGTTGGAGATGCTCACGAAGATGCCGTCAAAGCCGGCGTCGACGATGCGCTTGGCAAAGGAGCGGGCGGCGTCGGTGGTAAAGAACAGCTCGCCGTCGCGGTTGCCGGCGGCCAGCGCGACCTTGCCGGCAGCGTTGACGATGACGTCGCAGCAGGCAAGCTCCTCGTAGTGGTCGTAGCAGTTGACGATCTTGGTGTTGTACGGGACAAACGAAAGGGAGTCGCGCAGGTCCTGGACCTCGGACGTCACCTTGGCCTGGTTGATATCGCACAGGTACAGCTCATCGGCAATGCCCTGCATGAGCAGACTGTTGGCAACATGTGCTCCTACGTGGCCCTGGCCGACCACACCGATCTTACGCGTCTGGTACATATATGTATCCTTTCGGCCGAGTTTTTCGCGTCGAACCATTGTAACGTCCTGCTGCCACTTTGCTAGGCTAAAGCGCCATAGATTTTTGGGCATGCCTTAATCTCTACTTTTGGAGTGATTTGGGCCGCTGACGGCATCGCTGGGCGATATGCTCGCGCGGATGGGGCCGCTCGTTGTACCATAGCTGCAACTGACTCGTAAGGAGCATCCATGCCCATTCGCATCCCCGACGCCCTCCCTGCCGCCGCGCAGCTCGAGAGCGAGAACATCTTTGTCATGACCGAGTACCGCGCGCTGCACCAAGACATCCGTCCGCTGCGCGTGCTCATCCTCAACCTCATGCCCACCAAGATCGCCACCGAGACGCAGATCATGCGCAAGCTCTCCAACACGCCGCTGCAGGTGGAGGTGGACCTGCTGCGCACGAAAACGCACGAGGCCACGCACGTGAGCGCCGGCCACCTGGAGACGTTCTATCGCACGTTCGACGACATCCGCGACATCCACTACGACGGCCTGATTATCACGGGCGCGCCGGTGGAGCAGATGCCGTTCGAGGAGGTCGACTACTGGCCCGAGCTCTGCCAGATCATGGATTGGTCCACCACGCACGTGCACTCCACGCTGCACATTTGTTGGGGCGCGCAGGCCGGTCTGTACCATCATTACGGTATCCAGAAGTATGACCTGCCGGCAAAGGCAAGCGGCGTGTTCGAGCATTATCTGGTGAAGCCGCAAAGCCCGCTGGTCCGCGGCTTTGACGACCGCTTCTATGCCGTACATTCGCGCAACACCGATGTGCGTCGCGAGGACGTGGAGGCCGAGCCGCAGCTTGAGGTCGTGGCCGTGTCCGACGAGGTGGGCCTGTACATCGTCAAGTCGACCGACAGCCATCGCTTCTTTGTCTTTGGCCATCCCGAGTACGATACCGACACGTTGCGCCTGGAGTACGAGCGCGACGTGAAGCGCGGCCTCAACCCTCAGGTGCCGGCGCACTACTTTCCGGGTGACGACCCCACCGCCGAGCCGCGCAACGTCTGGCGCAGCCAGGCTCAGCTGTTCTACACCAACTGGCTCAACTACTACGTCTACCAGACCACGCCCTACGACCTGGCCCGCGCCGGCGAGGAGCACTAGGCTGCGATGGTACTGCTGTAGCCGTGGCTGATGTGGCGGCGATTAGGCGCTGATGATGTGGGGTAGCGGCAGGTCGTGAGCGTCGGTGGGAACGCGGTCGACACGCTGCTCGTCAAAGGCGATGCCGATGATTTGGCATGCGGGCGAGAGCATGGGCAGATAGCGGTCATAGCAACCGCCGCCGTAGCCCAGGCGCGCGCCGGTTTGGTCGAAGGCCACGAGCGGCACGACGATCATGTCGAGAGCTTCGGCAGGCACGATAGGGAAGTGGTTGCTGTCGATGTCCGTGGCCGCGAAGGCCCGCGTGGGGTGGGCGATAAACGGAGCCGCGGACGCATCGTCGGCGGCAACTGCCCGCATACACATGCGCTGGCCACAAGCCACGGCGTCTGTTGCCGAGAGCATGCACGGATAGGCCACGCGCCAGCCGCGCGCGGCGGCCGCAGCGGCAAACGCGGCAGGGTCTGCCTCGGAACCCATCGCGGCATAGACGGCAACGATGCGCGGCGCCGCGGCATCCAAGCGGCCCAGCAGCTCAACCAGCCGCGCGCAGATATCAGCAGACTTTGCCGCCCGTACATCCAAATCGAGATCGTCGCGCCGAGCAATCATTGCCCGCCGCAACTCAGCCTTGTCCATCCCAGCCTCCTCTAGCAAACCTGCCAAAAGGGACAGGTTTATTTTGGCAGG
The DNA here is from genome assembly GCA_902495525.1 of uncultured Collinsella sp. Lineage (GTDB taxonomy): Bacteria > Actinomycetota > Coriobacteriia > Coriobacteriales > Coriobacteriaceae > Collinsella. The sequence goes on along the minus strand of CABUXL010000006.1, from coordinate 32,851 downwards.
TTTTATCTGGGCAAACGTCGAAGCCGCCACAAAGGCGCCCTGTGTGGCGGCTTCGACTCGACGTTGGCTTCACAGCGCCGCAGCGATCGCTTCAGTCACAAACTTATTGAGTGACTCACCCTTCTTTGCCGCTGCCAGCGCTGCTTGCTTGTGGAGCTCAGAGCCCGTTCTTACGTTGAACGAGCCCTTAAAAGCCCGCTCGGGTTCCTTGCCCTTCTCGGCGCAAAACTCAAGGTAATCGTCGACGGCGTCGTGGAAGCATTGCTCCACTTCTTCAGCCGTGAAGCCTTCAAATACGATTGCGTCCCTAATGCCGGCGACCATACCTGTTAGCACATGCTGTTCGGCATTGAACTCGACCGGGGCGAAATAACCTTTGTATGCCAAAACGTTACTCATGACTACCTCCGACATCTTGCAGAAAGCGAACGATGTTTCGAATGGTCCCCGCTGTCAATTCGTCAGATGGATGAGGCGCGTGCATTACGAACATCCTGCCATCTGATGGCCTGTAGAAGCGAACGCGCGATCCGGATGTCTTGCCTTTGCTGTCCATTTCAAAGCCATATGAAGCCATGACTTTTAAAAAATCCGCATATCGATAAGTTGAAGGGCAGCTAAACAGTTGGGCGATGAGTTTATCGGATCGAGTCATCCCGCCTCACATTCTGCAACTATATTCTAGTTGCAATTTCAGGTCGTTGCAAGCACCTCTACTATAGAACATGTGTGCGTATAGAACAAGTGTTCGAATCACCACTGAGAATGGGGACAGGCATCTTTGTGGTGGTCTGTGCTGTGGAGTGGGCGTCTGCGGCGGTTTGTCTCGATCTGTAACAGTAACTCGGCAAAATTGGACTTAGATGTTACAGATTGAGACAAAGAGCTGGTGCCGTTCGGGAACGTCTCGATCTGTAACATCTGGAGCCGATATTCGCGTCTAGATGTTACAGATTGAGACAAATCGTCCGGGGGCGTGGTGAGGTTAGCCAAGCAGGTCGATGACGTTGAAGCCGGCGTTGCTCTTGGCGATGACGTCGCGGCCGCCAAAGACGCAGGTGGGTGACTCGGCTGCGATGCGCGTTACGTCGGCGCCGAGCGAGCGAAGCTCACCGGGCGTGGCGGCGAGCATCTGGGCGCGGCGCTCCTCGCGCGCATGCGGATCGAGCCCGGCCAGGTAGGTCGTGTTGCGGCGCTTGGTGAGCGCGTACGGCTTCACCGGCGCGTCCATGCCGCTCACGCAGCTCACGATAAAGCCCTCAAAGGCGGCCTCGTCGGGATCAAAGCTGTCGAGCCATTCGCCCGCGCGCGCCACGCGCTCAATCGAGGGGTCGATTGCCGGGTCGCGGTAGGTGTAGAACGCCGCCTGACGCTCGCCGGCCGCGCGGAATCCGCAGCCGTACGCGCCGCCCTTAACGCGGATCTCGTTCCACAGATAGTCGTAGGAGAGCGCGTTGGCGGCAACCGCCCAGGCGCCCGTCACGTCGATGCCCAAGCGACGCGGGTCGCACGCGCTTGCCGCAAAACAGATGTCGCTGGGGATGACAAAGGCCTCGTGGCGGTCGCACGGCGTCGGCACCACGAGCGCGTTGCGGCCGGCATCGGCGCCGTCGCCAGCGCCCAGCTCCAGGTCGCCCGCGGCGGCCCAGTATGCGTTAAAGTCCTCGTCGCTGCCGGTAAAGCTCGCCAGGCAGCCATCGGCCACAAAGATGCGGCCTGCCAGCTCGGCAAGCTTGGTACGCAACCCGTTCACGCGCTCGTCAAAGTGGTCGAGCAGGTCGCGCAGGAACAGATAGAAGTCCACGCCCGAAAGCTGCTCGCGCACCACGGCCGAAGGCGAGCTGTAGCTCATCGCGCGACCGAGCGCCGCCGAGTGGCCGTTGTTGATAAAGCCCTGCTCAAGCCCAATGCGAATCTGTGTGAGCACGTCGCGCACGCGGTCGGCGTCGGCATCTGCCAAAAGCGTGCTCGACCATACCTCGCGCGGCAGACTCGCCAGCGCATCGATCTTCTCGGACAGGGCGCCGGCGCTCACCAGCAGGTAGGGGCGCACGCCGTCCACTTCGGGCTGCGTCATGACCTCGGTCGTAAAGCTCAAAAAGCCGAGCTTGCCAGCGAGCAAGTTGTCGAGTTCCTCGGCCGAGTGCTCGCGCGTGGGCAGCTGCTTAAGCAGGCGGCAGAGCAGTGTCACATAGGGCAGGTCCTCAAACGCGACGCAGTTCAGGTCGAAATACTGCATGGCGTAGGCCAGACGGTTGGTGGGGATGCCGTGGCGCAGGCAGGGGATGGGCACGGTCGTGTCCACGATCAGTGGCGGCTCGGGGCGCGCCTCGCCAATGTCGGACACGCGCAGGCGCGGCAGCGTGGCCTTGGCCTCGGGTGTGTCTTCCGCCTCCTGCGCGGCACGCAGCGCGGCCGTGCGCTCGACCACGTCGGTCAGCTCGGCATCGGTCATGGCATCGCGCTTGGCTGCCAGCTCGGCGGCCTCGGCACCCTCCGAACCCTCGGCGGCGTCCACCGGCACCAGCTCGACCAGTGCCATGTGGTCGTTTTCCAGCACCAGCTCGCGCAGCAGGTCCTCAAAATAGCTGCCGTCCAGCTCGCTACGCAGCTCCTCGTACACCGGGCCGTACTTGAGCGCCAGCGTCGCGGCGTCGTCATCGTAGAGCCAGGTGCTCAGCGCGTCGCACGCAATGGCCACGCCGTCGGCGATGCCATAGTCACGCTGGCGCAGGTCGTACTCGTTGCTGCTGATGATGGCTTCCAGACGCTCGCGCGGAACTCCGTGCTCGCACAGGTCGCGGCAGGCGTCCTGGAACACGCGACGCAGCTCGCGCGCCACACCGGGCTGTGCGTTTTGCAGCATGATGAGCTCGTAGGGCTGCAGGCTCTCGGCCGCGGTGTAGCTCACCACGTTGCCGCCCAGGCCGGCGGCCAGAATGGCCTTCTTAACCGGCGCTTCGTTGGAGCCCAGCAGCGCCTCGAACAGGATATCCGCCGCGATCGTGCGCTTGCGGTCGAGCGCGCTGCCCAGCACAAGGCCCAGGCCCACCAGGGCGTTCTCGGGTGTGGTGGCCATCTCGATGCGCTTGTACTCGCAGGTCACGGGCGCCTGCGCGTCCAACGGATTGGGCGCCAGCGTGGACGGGTCCTCGCCGGCGGCAACGGCAGCGTCCATGCGGCGGCTCGCGGCACTCGGCTGCGACAGATAGCGCTCGTCCAAAAAGGCCAGTGCGCGGTCCACGTCCAGGTCGCCGTAGAGCGTGATGTAGGAGTTGGAGGGATTGTAGTGTCGCGCGTGCGTGTCCAGGAACTGCTCGTAGGTGAGCGCGGGAATCGCGCGCGGGTCGCCGCCGCTCTCGTGCGCATAGGCGGTGTCGGGATAGAGCGCGGCGTTGACGGCATCGTCCAGCACGCTCATGGGATCGGACAGCGCGCCCTTCATCTCGTTGAACACCACGCCGTTATAACGCAGCGTGCCCTCGTGCAGGCTCGCGGCGCTGCTGTCGCCGTCGCCCTCCGGCAGGTCCAGTTCGTAGTGCCAGCCCTCCTGCTCAAAAATGGTGGGCTTGGTATAGATGGCCGGGTTGAACACCGCGTCCAGGTACACGTCCATCAGGTTGTACAGATCCTGCTCGTTGGTGGTGGCAACGGGGTAGATGGTCTTGTCGGGGTAGGTCATGGCGTTGAGGAACGTCTGCATGGAGCTCTTGATCAGGTCGACAAACGGCTCCTTGACGGGAAACTTGGCCGATCCGCACAGCACCGAGTGCTCAAGAATATGGAACACGCCGGTGGAATCGGCCGGCGGCGTCTTAAAGCCAATGGCAAAGGCCTTGTTTTCGTCGTCGCACGCCAGGTACAGCAGACGAGCGCCCGAGGCAGTGTGTCGCAGCACGTAAGCGTCCGAGTCGAGCTCGGGCACGGTCTCGCGGCGCTCGACGGCAAAGCCGTGGCAGGTAGTGCCGGGCACCAGCAGTGCAGCGGCTGCGGCGCGCGGGTCGGTTGAGGTGGTGGGCATATGCAGTCTCCTTTGACGCCCCAGCGGGGGCGAATCGAGTCGAATCCTCGAGAGTATACCCATATGGGGCCGCGACCCTGCGGCGAACTGGAGACGATGCCAGCGGATTGGGCGAAGGGCTCGCGTGCCCGCCGCACGAGCGTGGAAAATTGGACACTCGCCAAACGAGAGTGGATATTCGGACGGACGAGCGAGGATTTCCGGATACCTATCGAACGAGAGTGGATATTTGGACGGAATTTGCCGCAAAAGCCCCAAAAACCGTCCAAATATCCACTCTCGATATCCGACCGTCCGAAAATCCTCGCTCGTCCATCACTCGCGTATCTCTCGTCCCTCATTCGTCTCTAATATGAGAGATGACAGGAAGATGAGAGAAAAATATGAGAGATAACTGAGCAGCAAAGAGACAGGCAATCATGGTATTGTCTCAATACCAATTGTTCTACCAGCAAAAATATGTATAAATGAAGCAAATGGTAGACATTCCATCTCTCATCTATCTCTCTATCTCTAAGCCGAGAGATAGAGAGATAGATGAGAGATAATTTCGAGAGATAACTGAGAGACGAGGGAAATCTATCCGCGGCATTCTCCGCAGGACCGAGCGAAAGGACGTGCAGATGAACGAAAACGAGCTGACCGGTCTGCTTGAGTCTTTAAGGCGTATGGGCTCGGATGATCTTAACGTCGAAGTGAAGGAGAGCGCCACGACGCTTTCCCGCGATGTGTGGGAAACGGTGAGCGCATTCGCGAACACTGCCGGCGGAATCATCGTGCTCGGAGTGAGTGAGCGCGCAGGTTTTGTCCCGGTTGAGAACTTCGAGACCGAGAAAGTGCTCAACCAATTTGTGTCAGGCATGGGTGATGCGGGCGGTCGAGGAAAGCTGGCCAATCCGCCTAAATACACGATCGAGCGAGTGGAGCTTCAGGACGTCATCGTTCTCGTCATTACGATTGAGGAGCTCGATCCGTCGAGCAAGCCCTGCTATGTCATAGAGCGGGGCGCCCAGGGCGGCAGCTACAAGCGCATCGATGACAAAGATGTGCCGCTTTCATCGACCGAGGTGCTCGCATTGGCGTCATACGGTCGAGCGACTCCGAGCGATCGGGACGCGGTGGCAGGTGCGGGCGCGGACAATCTCGACGAGACGCTGGTCGACCGTACGATAGATCGGGCTTTCTCGTTGACGCCCCGGGCAATGCGCGGCGCGCCGGACAAACAAACGAAGCTGGAGCGCCTAAATATCCTTGATTCCCTGGGCAATGTCACCAAGGCTGGACTCCTAGTTGTGGGCACCTACCCTCAGCAGTTCTATCCCAAGCTCTTCATTGACGTGGCTGTCCATGCGGGAACTCAGAAGGGCATGGCGGGGTCGCTGAGGTTCATGGACCGCACAATCTGTGAGGGAACGTTGGGCGAGATGATCTCGGATGCCGTCGCAGCCGTCGCCAAGAATTTGCGGCGAACCTCGACCGTCCAAGGCGTCTCGCGTGTCGACTCGCTTGAGATTCCCGAGGAGGTTCTGCGCGAAGCAATCGCCAACGCCGTAATCCATCGAGAATACGGGGATCGGTTCTGTGGACAATCGATCGCCGTCGACGTCTTTGACGATCGTGTCGAGGTGACGAATCCTGGCGGCCTTTACGGGGGAAAGACTCGCGAGAACTTGTTTGACGGCAGCTCCCGATGCCGTAACGCGACGCTTGTGAAGCTCATGTCGATTGTCCCGCTGCCGGATGGCGCAGGTTCGCCGGCTGAGGGCAATGGCTCGGGCATCCCGATGATGATCGATGCCATGCGCGCGTATGGTCTGGCCGAGCCCCTGTTCTGCCCGGGATTCGATCGATTCAAGGTCGTACTTTACCGTTCAAAGATCGAGCCGGTCGATCATGGCGGGGGCTTAATTGTGACGGCACTCAAACACTACGGCGAGCTGGGGACGCGCGAGCTGGCAGAGCACACAGGGCTCACAATTTCCCAGGTTAGGTCGCGCGTCAACGCGCTCATTGCTCAAGGCGAGCTTGAGCCCACGGCGCCGTCGACAAGCCGCAACCGCAAGTATCGACTGTCAGAGCGCGTGGAATAAATGCGTTAGTGGACGAGGCGACCCAATAATCGACCCTCAATTGGCGCCCACTAAGGTAAGGCGGTTGTTGCCCAGTCGACGGTGATGCTGAAGACTCGGCTTACGCCGGCATGGCCCCGAACCCGTCCATCAAGAACAGCCTAAGAACCAGCTTGATGACATATCCCGGTTTGACTTCTGCCGCGTCAAAGACGTGGCGCTCGGCGAGCTCGCTGCAGTATGCATAGATGTCGCGGATAAGGTCCGCGCCCGAAAGCGTAAACATGTAGCCTGCGTCCGAAAGCGCATTGGGCGCGGCGGGCAACTTGGCCATGTGGCAGAACGTTTGCAGGTCGGGCGCCATAACATTCTGGTAGTCGAGGTGGCCGTTGGCATCCTGTTCGGCAAGCTCCAATTGGCGCACAAAATCCAGCGCCGCCGCTAACACAAAGCTCGGTGTAGGCGCATTGACGTCCTGAGTGGTCGCCACAAGCCTGCCCGCCGCCTGCGTGACAAGCCAAGCGACCTCGCGCTGGCAGCGCACGGCCTTGCGCGTAACCGGCTTGATGGACGAAGAAGAAACGCTCCCCTTAGGCGGATTCGAAGCAGCCATAAGACCCTCCCATGAACAATCCGGCCCAACAAGCCCGGATGAAACACGTGCTACATCAGTATACAGGGGAGTGGGGTAGCGGGGTACGAGCGTGCCAGAGGCAAACCGAGAGCATCGACGATGTGCCGATCGCGGAATGAGATCTCGTAATAATTGACTCTCGACCATATTATTGAGGGGTATGACTCGCATTCGTATGGTTGTAGGTGCTGGCGATGAACGACATTGACCTTGCTGTTCCGTTGATGGATGGACCAAGCTATGACCGTGCCTGCAGTCTCGTGCCTTCCGAATACGTTGAGGCATGGGAGTGGTTTCTGGGTGAGGAGCAGCGCGGCGGCGTTTGGACCAGCCTTCCGCACCACACCAAGGAAGATAGCCCTCAGTATCAGTATCGTTTGAGAATTGGCTCGGACTTCTTTCCCGTAACGCGGGATTCAGGGATCTTCTGGCCGGGCCAGGATCGGGTGAAGCAAGACCCCAATAAGATCTTTGCGCTCTCGGTCCATAACTCTAAAAAGAGCTTCTACACCGATGTGCCTCCGCTCTATTTGGACGATGGTACGTGGGTCATTAAGTACTCGGTTCAAGCGCCGGGTACCGTTGGTTTTCGAGACCAGAATTACAACCGTAAAATGCTCAACTGCATGGAATGTGGCGTCCCAGTCGGAGTCATATTCGCAACCGAGGTGGGCTATAAGGTGCTCGGCCTTGCGTTTGTTGAGCGGTTCGAGCCCGAAAACGGATGGTTTGTTCTGCACGGTCCTGTTCATAAAGGCGGACCGGACCCTCGTTTTGTGCCCGACATGAGTTATCTGAAGCGCATGCCCGTCGATATTGAGTTTGCCGGACAGGGTGCGACCGACGACGAAAAGGTCCGCTATGCGTTAAGGCGCGAGCGATTGGGGCAACAATGGTTCCGCAAGCAGCTCGTTGCCGCCTATGACGGCCGTTGCGCGGTGTCGGACTGCGGCGTCAGCGAAGCTCTGGAGGCTGCGCATATCGAGAATTACTCGGGACCCAAATCGCAGGTTGCCAGCAACGGCATTCTGCTTCGGCGCGACTTACATGCTTTATTCGATGCTCATCTGATTTCGTTTGAGCCTGTTTGCGGTGAATATCGGCTGTGTGGATCGTACCTGTTGGATAAGACCGACTACGCTTCCTTTGCGGGTACGACGCTAAGGCAGCCGAATGAGCATCAGTGGCGACCCAATACGGTGTTTCTTGAGGCCCATCGCATTGAGTTCGATCGCTCGGAAAAGAAGCGTGAAAAGGCGGGGCTTCTGCCGTATTAGCGTATTTGGTTTTGGCATTCTTTGACGATCGTGTTGTTTGATCGGATCGCGTGGCGATGCAATCTCGCGCACGCCCGCCGGTGCATGCTCTTCCTGATTTGTATAGCGAGAGGGGAGCGTGTATGAGCTGGCGAGGCGATATTGCGATGGGGAAGTACGGAAAACTGCCGTGTGCCCTTATAGACAACAATATGTTTCCGAGCGTAGAGGTTGATTGCGGGTCGTTTGTCGTCACCTGCCCTTGCTGCGGCTCGCAAATACCGTGTCTCGACATTCGGTTTATCGATGCGCGCGACAGACTCAGCGACGAAGTGAGAAAACGGACAGGCGTTCATATGCCGGTGTATCCGGAGAAATGCCCTGTTTGTGGCCTCGATATCGTGTACGACGCCGGCGACGAGGGATAGGTGATGCGGAGGAGTTGGCTGTGAGTGTCTTTTGCCTCTACAAATAAATCCCCTCACCGAGTTGCTTGTGGAACTCGGCGTGATGGTCACGTGCCCAGGTAAAGAGCGCTTGGTCAAAGTCGGTGCGCGTGGCCGGGACGCCAAAGACGCCGGCAACTTCGACGCGCGCAAACTCCAGTGCCGGCAGCTTGTTGATGGCAGTGAGGGCAAATGGGGATGAGGACTCCTCGAACAGATAGCGGCTGCCTTGCAGCGCGCCGCAACTGGTGCAGGTGTTGCCGAGCGACGGGGCTTTGGAGGCTCGCGCGCCTACGGGCTTGTAGCCGCAGCGCTTATGAAGGTAGTCGCGGATCTCGCCCGGCACGCAGCCAAGAGCGGGCACGATGGCGAGCGCGTTGGCGTTGGCCGTGTCGATGGCAATGTGTCCGGCCTTGTTGGGCGCGTGCGCAATGGCGATGCCCTTGCCGTCATCGGTTCGATAGGGAATGCCGAAGGCCGCGACCGAGGTTTCTTTGTGACACTTCCAGCACTCGCGCTTGCCCAGTACTAGATATATATACGGCGCTGAGGGGTCGGATCGGTCAACACCGGGCAGCCACTCGGCAAAGGGCTCGGGGTTGACGCCGCTGGGTACATACCAGATCTTCTTGGTCCGGTCCCATTTGGCGCCCAGCGCCTTGGCTTCTTCTTTGTGCGAAAAGGGGACATCGAGCTCGGTGCGCATGGCGGCTCCTTGGTGCTGCAGGTGCAAGTGGCTCAAGGATACCGCAGGGCGCAGACATCGAGGCGTTTTGCTGAGAAGTTGCGGTACGGATGGGTTCGAGACGCGTTGGTCTCGGTCTCGGTGGCTATTGGGGCGGTTTTGTGCATGGGCAGGGTGGTTGCTTGGGCGGTTGGAGCTGCCAGCTGATTTGGCGACATAAAACAAAACAGCCCAGAGGGCATAGCCTCTGAGCTGCGAACATTTGGTGGGCGTTAGAAGATTTGAACTTCTGACCTCTTCCGTGTCAGGGAAGCGCTCTCCCCCTGAGCTAAACGCCCGATCAAGGGTGCGCAAGCGCGCAAGGGATAATATAACGGAGCCTGAACTCGGTGGCAAGAACATTTTTAAAAATCGCTTACATTGTGGAATTCGGGGGCCTTGCCATATCCATTTCAAAAGAGCCTGCTGCCGCGATTTGGCTGTCGCATAATGCAAGGCCATTGCGGTATCGAGCTATGGAAAGACGCCTGCGGAATTGTCCTACCGATAAGCGGACAAGCCTCCAGCTGGTGACTTCGCCGTGGTAAGGTAAGCCGAATTGTTTCCAGGCTGTTTCGGGGGAGTGGAATGAGCAAAGAGTGTGTCGAGCAGGTCGAAGGCGCAGGGGCTTCGGTGCCGATGACCGATATATCGAACATTGATGTGCCCGAGGGCACCGACGAGCTCAGCCGTAGCACCCGCCGCGCCTGGCGCGACCGCCTTAACGATGCGTCGTCGCGCAAGATGATCACGGGCGTCTTGGCTACGCTGGTGGGCGGTTCGTTTTGGGGCTTCTCGGGCACCAGCGCGAGCTTTCTGTTCGATACCTACCACGCCGACACCTTGTGGCTTATGAGCGTGCGTCAGATTCTCGCCGGTCTACTCTTTATGGCCGTGGTTGTTACGCGCGACCGCGAGCGCCTGATTAAGCTCTGGACCACACCCGCCGATCGCAAGCAGCTGCTGCTCTTTACCGCCTTTGGCCTGCTGTTCAACCAGTTTTGCTATCTTTCGGCCGTGCGCCTGACGAACGCCGGAACCGCGACGGTGCTCCAGTGCCTGCAGCTCGTTATCATCATGGGCTACGCCTGCGTGACCGATCGCCGCATGCCGCGTACTCGCGAAGTCATCGGCATTGGCCTGGCTCTGGGTGGAACCTTTTTAATTGCCACCGGCGGCGACCCTACCAGCCTGAATATCTCGCCGCTTGGCCTGGCAGCAGGTCTTATGTGTGCGGTCAGCGCCGCGTGTATGGCGGTGATTCCCGCCAAGATCCTGCCCGAATACGGTAGCCCCATCGTCACGGGCTCGGCAATGCTCACGGCGGGCGTGGTCTCATGTGTCTTCGTGCAGCCCTGGGCGCATATGCCGGCGCTCGATGCCGCCGGTATCGAGGCGCTCGCGGTGTTCGTGGTTATCGGCTCGTTTTTTGCTTACATGCTCTATATGCAGGGCGTTAAGGACATCGGCTCGGTGCGTGCGAGCCTCATCGGAACTGTGGAGCCGGTTTCGGCGACCATCACCAGCGCCGTTATGCTGGGCACGGTGTTTTTGCCGACCGACCTTATCGGCTTTGCCATGATCATCGTGATGATGTTCCTTACGGTGTAGTTGACGCCGCCGCCAAGACAGAAAAGGTGTTGCGCCGCATTTTCGCCAATTGATGTTCGTGTCTGGAGTTTAGCTGTCGATGCTCAAAATGCCATAAACTAGTAACGTTATGGACTTTTTCATTGCGACTCAATTGCGAGGATTTCTTTATGGCTGGTAATCACTTTAAGGGCAGCGATAGCGGCCGTCCTGCAGTTCCGCCGCGTCCGAACGGGGCTGGTAAGGCCGGCACGCCGGGCGGCGCTGGACAGGGCGGTTCCGGTAAGCGCGTGTCCCCGGGCGAGACGGCGATGTTTACCGCTCTGTACGAGCAGTCTCAAAAGGCAAAAAAGACCGGCCGTGCAAGAGGGAATGTCTTCGTGGGCGGTGCAACCTCCGCGTCGCAGCCGAGCGGGGCTCCTTCGGTACCTGCGAACAACGCAGGTGCTGCCAACGCCGCGAATGCCGCCGGCAACGTTAATGCCGGCAAGGCCGACAACAATACTCCCTCTGCCGGTGGCGCGGGGCTTACGGGTAACCTTGGCACGATTTACACCGGCGCCTCCGAGACTGGCACGTTCGCCCGCCTGGATGATAGCGGTGCCGAGTTTGCGGGCTCGGGTTCCAAGGAAGATTATTACGATTTTGGCTTGAACTACGGTAGCGACGCTTCGTCGAGTTCGACCTCTGACGGTCTGGTCCGTCATCGCCATCGCAAGGGCGAGCGCAAAAAGCGTCACACCGGCGCCATTATTGCCGCTGTAGTCGCGGTGCTTCTCGTTGCGCTTGGCGCAAGCGGCTTTATGCTGCTTAACTCGGCAAAGACCGTAAAGAGCGAAGCGAAGGAGGCTGTCGAGATCGTCGGTGGCCTTAAGGACAAGGTCACGTCGGGCGATTTTTCGACGCTGCCTGACGACGCGAAGAAGATCGATGAACTCTGCGGCAGCATGAAGGCGGAGACTTCGAGCCCGCTGTGGACGGCGGCTTCGTTTATCCCGGTGTATGGCAGCGATATCAATGCGGCCCGCACCATGATTGATGCCCTGTCCGATGTCTCGAGCAACGCGCTGGTTCCCATGGCCGATAATCTTTCGCAGGCCACGCCCGGTAAGCTGTTCCAAGACGGCATGATTAACGTGTCCGCGCTGCAGGCGGTCGCTGATTCGCTTTCCAGCAGCTCGAAGGTGTTCAAGAGCGCCAACGAGAAGATCCAGGGCATTGGCGATACTCATATTTCCCAGGTGACCGAGCTGGTCGATAAGGCCAAGGACGGCTTTGCCACCCTCAACGGCGCGGTTGACGCGGCGGAGAAGGTCGCCCCCATCCTTCCCCAGATGCTCGGCGCCAACGGCCAGACGCGCAACTACCTTGTGTACGCCATGAACAACGTCGAGATTCGTGCCTGCGGCGGCTTTGGCGGTTCGCAGGGCCTGATTTCGGTCACCGACGGCCAGATGTCGATTGGCGAGTTTGTTCCCCGCATTGGACTCAGCGAGGATGAGGCAGTCGAGAGCGTCGACGAAGAGGATGAGGCGCTGTTCGGCAACCACAGCAACCTGTACAACTCGGGCAATACCTATTCGCCTGATTGGCCCCGCAACTCGCAGCGTGTCGCCGCGCTGTGGAAGTCCCAGTATGGGCAGGACGTTGATGGCGTCGTCGGCATCGATCCGGTGTTCTTGCAGTACCTGCTGGGCCTTGTCGGTAATGTCTCGCTGCCTGATGGTACGGTCGTCGACGGTACCAACGCGGCGAAGGTTCTCATGCACGATGTGTATTGGAACTATCCGGTCGAGGAATCGGACGGCATCTTTGCGGCTGTTGCCAGCGCCGCCTTCGACAAGATTCTCGGTGGCATCGGTGACGTCGACGTTACAAAGCTTGTCGGTGCATTCGAGCGCGGTGCCGAAGAGGGCCGTCTGATTGCTTGGATGAGAAACGATGATGAGCAGAATGCCATCAAAGAGACGGGCATTGACGCTTCGCTGCCCGATCCGGATGATCCGAGTGCCGATCCCGTTGCCGGCGTTTACTTTAACAACCTGAGCTTCTCCAAGCTCGACTGGTATCTGAACGCCGACACGCAGATCGGCCAGGGCATCAAGAACGGCGACGGCACGTGCTCGTATCGCATCACCGTTACTCTGACGAACATCATGACGCAGGAGGAGGCAGGCAAGCTGCCCGACTACGTTGCGGCGAGCGCACCCGATGCCGCGCGTGACGACGAACGCCTGAATGTCTCGTTGTTTGCCCCGACGGGCGGCAACATCAGTGACCTTACGGTTGAGGGCACACAGTTTGGTCTTGGCGCCGCTACGTGGCATGGAATCCCCTTCTATTCGGGCACCGTTGACCTGCATGCTGGCGAGACGACGACGATCACGTATACGCTGACCACGTCGGCCGAGGCGGTGGACAAGCCGCTTACGCTGCGTCAGACTCCTACATGCCAGGCGGCTCGCGACAGCGCGTCGGCGTAGGGTTTTTCTGGTAGCGCAGATAATCGAGTACCATTTTGGGGCGGACAGGCAATCTGTTCGCCCCTATTTTGTAAGGAGAGCGCATGAAGTACTTTGGCACCGACGGCTTTCGCGGTGAGGCCAACGTTGGGCTGACGGTAGAGCACGCTTATAAGATTGGCCGTTTTGTGGGCTGGTATTACGGCGCCAACCGCGAGCGCAAGGCACGCGTCATCGTGGGCAAGGACACGCGTCGCTCGAGCTATATGTTCGAGGCGGCGCTGGTGAGCGGCCTGGTCGCGAGCGGTGCGGACGCCTATATGCTGCACGTGATCCCCACGCCGGGCGTAGCGCATCAGACTGTGGAAGGCTGCTTCGATTGCGGCATCATGATCAGCGCGAGCCACAACCCGTTTTGCGATAACGGCATTAAGCTCGTCAACAGCGACGGCTTTAAGATGGACGAGGACGTGCTGGAGCTCATCGAGGACTACATCGATGGCAAGAGCGAAGTTCCGCTGGCCACGGGCAACCACATCGGTGCCACGGTGGACTACATGCAGGGCCGCAACCGCTACATTGCTTCGCTCATTGCAAGTGCGAACTTTTCGCTGCAGGGCGTCAAGATCGGTATCGACTGCGCCAACGGCTCGGCTTCCTCGGTGGCCAAGCCGGTGTTTGACGCGCTCGGTGCCGACGTGCGCGTGATCAATGCCGCGCCCGATGGTTTTAACATCAACGTCGATTGCGGCTCCACGCATATGGAGCGCCTGCAGCGCCATGTGGTGGAGCAGGGCCTGGACGTGGGTTTTGCCTACGATGGCGATGCCGACCGCTGCCTGGCCGTGGATGAGCGCGGTCGCGTGGTAGACGGCGACCAGATCCTGTACGTGTGCGGCGTGTATCTGAACAAACACGGTCGCCTTTCGGGCGGTACCGTGGTGCCGACGATTGCCAGCAACTTTGGCCTGATCAAGTCGTTGGAGCTTGCCGGTCTGAGCGCCGTGACCAGCGGCGTGGGCGACCGTCACGTGTATGCCAAGATGCGCGAGGGCGGCTACAGCCTGGGCGGCGAGCAGACGGGCCATACGATCTTTGGCGATATCGAGCGCACGGGCGACGGCATTATGACCTCGCTGCGCGTGATGGAAGTGATTCGTGCCGAGCGTGAGACGCTCTCGCAGCTCACGGCTCCGTGCAAACTGCTGCCGCAGGCGCAGGTGGCCGTGCGCGTGGCGGACAAGGACGCCGCGCTCGAGAACATGGGCGTGCAGAACGCCATCGCCGAGGCCGAGGCGTCGCTGGCGGGCGAGGGCCGCGTGCTCGTGCGCAAGAGCGGAACCGAGTCGGTTATCCGCGTGCTGGCCGAGGCGCCCGACCAAGCATCCGCCGATGCCGCCATGAAGCGCATCGCCAACGCGCTCGAGGCCCTGTAGTTACGCGGTTTTACCAAACCGCGTAACTGCTCGACGCTGCAAACGGCCCCAAGCGGCAATCTGACGTTCAATTTCAAGGGCGCGACCAGAAGGTGAGCGCCCTTTCATTTCACGCCACCTTGCTCGCTTGGGGCCGTTTTCGCTGACGTTGCCAAGACATTAGCGTCAACGAACTAGTCATTGGGTACCTAGTTATTGGGTGAAAAAAGGGACGCTGCGGATTGGTTTCGCGGCGTCCCCTTTGCGTTGGCGTGTCGGTTATGCCTTACAGCTCGTAGAGCGTGGTGAACTTGTCCTGCAGGTAGCTGCAGTAGTAGCGGGCATCGAACGCCATGCCGCACGCGCCCTTGATGAGCTCCGGCGCGTCCTTGGCGCGGCCCCACTGCCAAATGTGCTCGCCCAGCCAGGCGCGGACGGGTGTCAGGTCGCCGCTCGCACAGGCGCCGTTGAGGTCGACACCGTCGCGGCACATGGCCGGCACAAACATGGCATCGTAGGCACTGCCCAGCGCATACGTGGGGAAGTAGCCAAACGAGCCGCCGCTCCAGTGCGTATCCTGTAGACAGCCGTGCGTGTCGTCGGGAACGGGAATGCCCAGGTACTCATCCATGAAGCGGTTCCAAAGCGCGGGGATGTCCTTGGCCGTGGCCTCGCCGGCAAACAGCATGCGCTCGATCTCGTAGCGCACCATAATATGCAGCGGATAGGTGAGCTCGTCGGCCTCGGTGCGGATCAGCGAAGGCTGCGCGATGTTCACGGCGTGGTAGAGCGTGTCCTCGTCTACGTTGCCGTAGACCTCGGGTGCGTGGCGGCGCAGCACCTCGAGCAGCGGTCCCATAAAGGCACGGCTGCGGCCCACGGTGTTCTCAAAGAAGCGGCTCTGGCTCTCGTGGATGCCCATGGAGGTGCCGCCCTCCAGACAGGTGCGCGCATAGGCGGGATTGACGCCCAGCTCGTACATAGTGTGCCCCGCCTCGTGGATGATGCTGTAGACGTTGGAGATGCAATCGTCCTCGTAGATGTGTGTCGCGATGCGCGCGTCACCTACGGCAAAGCCCTCGCTAAACGGGTGCTCGGTAAAGGCAAGCGTGGTGTCGTCCAGGTTCAGGCCGACGAGCTTCATCAGGTCGAAGCTCATGGCGCGCTGGGCGGCCTCGGGCACGCGGGCGTGCAAAAAGTCGGCATCGGGCTGCTGGCCGCGCTCGCCGATGGCGTGCACGAGCGGCACGACCGTGGCCTTGACCTCCTCGCAAAACGCGTCGAAGCTCTCGGCAGAAAGGCCGCGCTCGTACTGGTCGAGCCAAACGTCGTATGGGTCGCGCTTGGGGTCCATGAGTTCGGCCTGATGCTTAAGTTGGGCGACGATTCTATCCACATAGGGCTCAAAGCTCGCCCAGTCGTTGGCCGTCTTGGCCTTGTGCCACACGGCGTCGGCCTCGCAGGTGAGCCTGGTCCAGGCTTCGGCCTCCTCGGTAGGAATAACGCTTGCCTCGCGCTGGTCGCGGCCGAGCACGCGGATCTCGTCGAGCAGCTGCGGGTCGTCTACGTGTCCGCCTGCAACCGTCTCGCGCGCTAACGAGCGTACGAGCTCAACGGACTTCTCGCTGGTCAGTAGCTTGTGATGTTCGCCGGCAAGCGTGCCCATGGCGTCGGCACGGGCGGCAGCGCCGTTGGCAGGAGCAATCGTCGCTCCATCGAACTCGGCAATCTTGAGCAGGTACTCGCGAGTCCACAGCTTGCCCTCGAGTTTGCGGAACTTTTTGACGGCCTTGTCGACTTTAGCGGCCTTGACGCCCTTGGCAGCCTTTGTCACGGCGGCCTTGGCCTTCTTATCGAGTTTCTTTCCCATGCCGTATCCTTAATCTCGCAGGCCGAGCGCCGCAGGCGGGTGCACGGCCAGTTTGCGCAGCTACCTGCCTTGTACCCAGCGCGAACAAAACTGAACGCGGCGATATGCTCGCAGAATGTGTTATCCTATAGCCCAATGCGTTGACGGAGAGGGTTTTGCCCGCCGCGTCGCCGGCAAGAGAGGGAAGGTCATGGGCTGCAAGCCTTCCTACGGTGGCAAGGGCCAAGCGTTCACTCCCGAGCAGCGACCTCAACGGGCGCGCGGCCGGTGGCAGCGAAGCCCCAGTAGGGAAGCCGTGAGCCTCGCGACAAGGGGCGCAGAGTGGGCACGGCGGGCCAGACATCCGCCGGGTCAAACAAGGTGGTACCGCGGAATTCAACCGTCCTTGGGCAATGTACATGCCCGAGGACGGTTTTTTGTTACCGAACCGGGCCGCACATCCGCAGCTATCGGGCAGCGTCAGCCGTCCCGGAGCGCGGATGCGCGAGAGACGAAAGGGAAGACATGAGTCTGATTGATGATCTGGTCAAACTCGAGGAAGAGGCCAAGGAGCTCGTCACTAGCGCCGACGACGCCGCCAAGCTCGAGGCTGCGCGCGTTGAGCTGCTCGGTCGCAAGGGCCGTATCACCGGCCTGATGCGCATGATGGGCAAGCTCGCCCCCGAGGATCGTCCCATGATGGGCAAACGCGCCAACGAGATGCGCCAGCTGATCGAGGGCATGCTCGACGAGCGCACCACCGAGATGAAGGCTGCCGCCCTCAAGCATGCGCTCGAGCACGAGGCCGTCGACATCACGCTGCCGGGCATCCGTCCGCAGATCGGTCACCAGCACCTGATCAAGCAGATCATCGAGGAGGCCGAGGACATCTTCTGCGGTATCGGCTACACCGTCGAGTCCGGCCCCATGGTCGATACCTCCTACTACAACTTTACCGCGCTCAACGCGCCCATGGATCACCCGAGCCGCTCGGCTCGCGACACGTTCTATGTGGTCGACAACAACCCCGGCAGCGTCGCGCATCCCGAGGCTCACGCTCACGGCGAGTCCGACGTGCTGCTGCGCACCCAGACCTCGGGCGTGCAGATCCACACCATGGAGTCGCAGAAGCCGCCCATCTACATGATCTGCCCGGGCACCGTCTACCGTCCCGACACGGCCGACGCCTGCCACCTGCCGCAGTTCAACCAGATCGAGGGCCTGGTCGTCGACGAGGGTATCACCTTTGGCGATCTTAAGGGCACGCTCGACTACTTTGTTAAGTGCATGTTTGGCGAGGATCGCAAGACGCGCTATCGCCCGCACTTCTTCCCCTTCACCGAGCCTTCTTGCGAGGTGGACGTGAGCTGCCACGTGTGCGGCGGCAAGGGCTGCAACTTCTGCAAGCACAGCGGCTGGATCGAGATTCTGGGCTGCGGCATGGTCGACCCCAACGTCCTGATCAACTGCGGCATCGACCCCGAGAAGTACACCGGCTTCGCCTTTGGTATTGGCGCCGAGCGCGTCGCGGCACTGCGCTACGACCTGCCTGACCTTAGAACTCTCATGACTGGCGATATGCGCTTCTTGAATCAGTTCTAGGCTGCGGCTTGCCCAAGCACGGCACCTCGGCGCTCATTCGTCGCTTGCGTACCAAAGTACGCGGCGCTCCTCTTTCGGGCCGATCTGCCGCACTTGGACAACCCTCGCTTTGTAAGGAATGTTCACAAAGTTGAAGTTTCCACCTGCATCTCTTCGCAGGCTTTCAGTATGAAAGGAGAGCTAGATGCGTGTTTCTTACGACTGGCTCAAGACCATGATCGATATTCCGGAGGATCCCAAGACCCTTTCGGACGAATATATCCGTACCGGCACCGAGGTCGAGGCGATCGACACTGTGGGCGAGTCCTTCGACCACGTGGTGACCGCCAAGGTACTCACCAAGACCCCGCACCCCGATAGCGACCACATGTATGTGTGCTCGGTCGATGTGGGCGACAAGAATCTCGACGCCGACGGCAATCCCGCTCCGCTGCAGATCGTCTGCGGCGCGCAGAACTTTGAGGCCGGCGACCACATCGTCACGGCCATGATTGGCGCCGTCCTGCCCGGCGACGTCAAGATCAAGAAGAGCAAGCTTCGCGGCGTCGTATCCATGGGCATGAACTGCTCCGCGCGCGAGCTCGGCCTGGGCGGTGACCACTCCGGCATCATGATCCTGCCCGAGGATACGCCCTGCGGCATGCCGTTTGCCGAGTACGTGGGCTCGAGCGACACCGTGCTCGACTGCGAAATCACGCCCAATCGTCCCGACTGCCTGTCCATGATCGGCATGGCCCGCGAGACCGGCGCCATCTTCGACCGTGATTTCCACGTTGAGCTGCCCGCCATCAAGGCCGAGACCGGCCGCGCGACCGATGACGAGCTTTCCGTCGAGATCGCCGACGAGGGCCTGTGCGACCGCTACGTCGCCCGCATCGTGCGCAACGTGAAGGTCGGTCCGTCGCCCGACTGGATGGTCAAGCGCCTCAACGCCCTGGGCGTGCGCCCGCACAACAACATCGTCGACATCACCAACTACGTGATGATGCTCACCGGCCAGCCGCTGCACGCCTTTGACCTCGACACCTTTGCCGAGCGCGACGGCCATCGTCGCGTTGTGGTTCGCGCCGCCCAGCAGGATGAGAAGTTCACGACGCTCGATGGCGAGGAGCGCACGCTCGACGCCGGCATGGGCCTCATCACCGACGGCGAGCGTCCCGTGGCGCTGGCCGGTGTCATGGGCGGCATGGATTCCGAGATCGAGGACGATACCGTTGACGTGATGGTCGAGAGCGCCTGCTTCAACGCCGGCCGCACCTCGCACACCAGCCGTGACCTGTCGCTGATCTCCGACGCCTCCATCCGCTTTGAGCGCCAGGTCGACGAGACCGGCTGCGTGGACGTCGCCAATGTGACGTGCGCGCTTATCGAGGAGATCGCCGGCGGCGAGGTCGCCCCCGGCTATGTGGACGTGTTCCCCGCGCCCAAAACCATCGACAGCATCAAGCTGCGCCTGGCCCGCGTGCGCGCCATCTGCGGCGCCGACATCGAGCCCGACTTTATCGAGCGCTCGCTCACCCGCCTGGGCTGCACCGTCGAGTGCGACGGCGAGGACTTTATGGTCACGCCGCCGAGCTTCCGTCCCGACCTGCCGCGTGAGATCGACCTGATCGAGGAGGTCCTGCGCCTATGGGGCATGGGTCGCGTCACGGCGACCATTCCGGCTGCCAAGAACCACATCGGCGGTCTGACGCGCGAGCAGAAGCTTACCCGCAAGGTCGGCGAGATCCTGCGCGCCTGTGGCCTCAACGAGACCACGACCTTTGGCTTTGCCGCCCCGGGCGACCTGGAGAAGATTGGCATGTCCACCGAGGGCCGCGGCTGCCCCGTGGTTCTCATGAACCCGCTGGTGGCCGAGCAGACCGAGATGCGCCGCTCGCTGCTGCCGGGTCTGCTGCAGTCCGTGGCCTACAACGAGGCCCACGGCACGCCCAACGTGCACCTGTACGAGGTCGGCAGCCTGTTCCACGGCCGCGAGAACGCCAGCCTGCCCAAGGAGACCAAGTCCGTGGCGGGCGTACTCTCGGGCCAGTGGAGCGAGCGGTCCTGGAACATGAAGTACCGCAAGCTGCGTTTCTTCTTTGGCAAGGGCATCGTTGAGGAGCTGCTCGCCCAGCTGCGCATCGAGAAGGTTCGCTTCCGTCCCGTCGAGGGCGAGGGCTATGCCTTCCTGCAGCCGGGTCGTGCGGCCGAGGTTCTGTCCGGCGGCACCGTGCTGGGCTGGGTCGGCGAGATTCACCCCAAGGCGCGCGAGGCGATGGGCATCGATGAGGTCGTCGTTGCCTTTGAGCTCGATCTGGACAAGCTGATCAAGGGCGCCCGCAATCAGGAGAACTACCGCGAGTTCTCGCAGTACCCGGCTGTTGAGCACGACCTTGCTATCGTGGTCGACAATGCTGTGACCTGCGAGGATCTTGAGCGCCGCATTACCAGCGCCGGCGGCAAGCTGCTCGAGGGCGTGCGCCTGTTCGACGTCTACCGCGATCCCATCCGCATCGGAGCGGGCAAGAAGTCCATGGCCTTTGCGCTTACGTATCGCTCCGACGACCACACGCTCACCAGCGAAGAGGTCGAGAAGGCGCACCAGAAGATCGTCACCAAGGTATGCAAGGGCGTAAACGGCGAGGTCCGCGGATAGGGCTTGCGCTGGGGTATGGGTCAGCGGTGGTTGCCGCCGAGTCTTACGTGACCGCTATGCTCGATATAAGGCACCGTTGAGCCTTCATATATGACACGCGCATTACATAACGGCGTGCTGCTTTGTCGGCAGTGCGCCGTTTTGCTATGATAGCCCGCGGCGTGTTACGAATCTTACAATGCGTAACACTGACAAGGTGATTTAAGCGGCGTTGCAATTCTGTGCGCCGATAACCGGGAGGCGCCCATGCACATTCCAGATAATTATCTGTCCCCGCAGACGGATGCCGTCATGGCAGTGGCAATGGTGCCCGTTTGGGTCCACTGCATCAAAAAGGTGCGTGCCACGCTCGATCGCGAGCACATGGCTTTCCTGGGCATCTGCGCCGCATTTTCCTTCTTGCTCATGATGTTCAACGTGCCGCTGCCCGGCGGCACCACGGGTCACGCCGTCGGCGGCGCGCTCATCGCGCTGCTGCTGGGCCCGGAGGCCGCGGCCATTGCTGTCTCGGTCGCGCTGGCGCTACAGGCACTACTGTTTGGCGACGGCGGCATCCTGTCCTTTGGCGCCAACTGCTTTAACATGGCCTTCGTGCTGCCGTTTGCCGCTGCTATCGTGTTCCGTGCGCTCAACAGCCGTCTGCACGACAAGAGCTGGGGCACCTCGGTTTCGGCCATCGTAAGCGGCTGGGTCGGCCTGTGCCTGGCGGCCCTGTGCGCGGCAATCGAGTTTGGTATTCAGCCGATGCTCTTTACCAACGCTTCGGGCGCGCCGCTGTACTGCCCCTTCCCGTTGTCTATTGCCATTCCTGCCATGATGATCCCGCATATGCTGGTTGCCGGCGTGGTCGAGGGCGTGGCGACGGCTGCGATTTACGGTTTCATTAAGAAGACGGCGCCGAGCGTTATCGTCGGGCCCGAGGCCGTCGATGGCCAGCTTGCTGCCGAGGGCGCTGCTGCCAAGAAGACCTCGCTGGTCCCCACACTCATCCTGGTTGCCGTGCTTGTCGTGGCCACGCCGCTGGGCCTGCTGGCCACGGGTGACGCCTGGGGTGAGTGGGACGCCGAGGGCGCCGCGACCGCCGTTCAGGAGGCTGGTGACAACAGTCTGCAGACTTCGGTCGGCCTCGATACCCCGACCTTTGCCGACGCTCTGCCCACGGGCGATTATCTGCAGGCCTATTCCGAGGAGCAGGGTCTTGGCTTTGCCGGCCAGGCCGCGATGTATATTCTTTCGGGCGTGATTGGCGTGGCGGTGCTCACCATCGCATTCCGTCTGATTTCGCTGACGGTCAAGGAAAGCGGTGCTCATGGCGATAGCCAAGCTGCCTAGCTGGCTTGCGGTCGAGCAGCGTTACGAGCCCGCGGGGGTTCGGCATCGAGTGATGCAAAAGAATGTCCTGCACCTGGCGAGCCTGCTTGAGCGGGTTCGCCTGGGTGGAGGCGCGCACGAGGGCGGGTCGATGGTCGACCGCGCCCTTTCTTGCGTTTCGGCTCCGGTGCGCCTGGTGGGGATGTTCGTTTGCGTCCTGTGCGTGTGTCTGACGCAGAGCCCGCTGTACCTCATGCTGATGGCGGCTATCGCACTGGTGCTCGTTGCCGTGCGCCCCGTACGCGGACTGCGGGCAACCTTTGTGCCGGCGCTTGGCGCTGCGGGGCTCGCGGTGGTTCTGGCGCTGCCCGCCTTGCTGCTGGACGCTTCTGCCGCGGGCGCCATGCTCAAGATTGCGCTCAAGACCTTCATTAATGTGTCGCTAGTGCTGGGCGTTTCGTGGACCCTCACGTGGAGCCGCATGTCGGCGTCGCTCAAGATGCTGCATCTACCCGACGAAGTTATCTTTACGTTTGATATGGCGCTCAAGCACATCGAGGTGCTGGGTCGCACGGCGCACAATCTGTGCGAATCGGTCATGCTGCGCAGCGTGGGTCGTGCGCCTGCGGGTTTTTCGCGCACCGACTCGCTGGCGGGTATCATGGGCATGACGTTTATCAAGGCGATGGAATGCAGCCGCGCGATGGACGAGGCTATGCTTTGCCGCGGCTTTGCCGGTGCGTATCCGGCGCCCGCGCGTGTCGGGTTTGGCTGGCGAGATGCGGTCTATGCGGCCGGCGTGGCGCTGCTGGCAGTGTTGTGCGCCGTGCTGTAGACGCTGCTGGTTTCGACTGGGGATGCAAATAGGGAAGGGCGACGTTTTGACGATCGATATGAATAGTGCGGCGGGCACGAACGGCGCGCGCGCCGAGGCCATGCCGCTCATCGAGCTGCGCGACGTGGTGTTCTCCTATGCGGGGCATACGGTTGTCGATGGTGTGTCGCTGCAGGTCGATCGTGGTGAACTCGTTGCCCTGCTCGGTCCCAACGGCTGCGGCAAGACGACGATCATGCGCCTTATCAACGGCCTTGAGCTCGCGGACGCAGGGGCATACCTGTTCGACGGGCATGTGATCGATGCGGCGTTTCTAAAGGATTCCGCGGCTGCTCAGCGTTTTCATCAGCGCGTGGGCTTTGTGTTCCAGAATGCCGATGCCCAGCTCTTTTGCGCTACGGTGGGCGAGGAAGTTGCTTTTGGTCCCGCGCAGATGGGGCTGCCGGCAGACGAGCTCGAGCGCCGCGTGCGCGATGCCATGGAACTGTTCCAGGTTACCGATCTGGTCGATGCCTCGCCTTATCAGCTTTCGGGCGGGCAAAAGAAGCGTGTTGCGCTGGCTGCCGTCGTGTCGATGAACCCCGATATCCTGGTGCTCGACGAGCCTACCAATGGACTTGACGAGGACTCTTGCGACATCGTGGTCAACTTCCTGCTGGCCTATGTTGCTGCCGGTAAGACGGTCTTGATGAGTACACATCATCAGGATTTGGTGCGACGCCTGGGTGCCCGCGCCATCTATATCGATCGATACCACCATGTGGTCGAGGCACCTTCGCCGTCGTATGGAACCGAAAGCGGTGCTACGGACTAGTTGCTGCGTAGAGCGTGCGTAGCCGCCCGCGCGGCTTTGCCGTGATGGTATAGTTATCCAGGTTTTTATGGGGGTGGCTATGCCAAGCTGGAACATTCATATCGCTCAGACGGAGCGTTTGCTGGAGCGCACCGGTGCGCTTGCCAAGAGCGTGCGCGACCGCAATGCCTTTTTGTTTGGCTGCGTGGTTCCGGATATCTTCGTGGGCTATATGGTCCCTGGCATCGCCGATCCCATCCCGTACCGCATTACGCACTTTGCCAAGCCTGAGCCCATCCCTAAGCCTCGTGAGCATGAGTTCTGGGATACCTATGTGGCACCGTTGCTTAATAGTTCGCCCACCGGTGCGCCGGCCGCAGCGACCTCGATTATCGAGGAACGCGAGCGACTGAACCGCGTGCACTATCCCCAGCGTTACAAGGATGCCGAGCCGGTTGCCGGTCCCGGCGCCTGTGAGTTCTCGCTTGCGTCCGAAGATGTGGCGCAGTCGCTGCTCGATTTAACACTGGGCGTCTGGTCGCATCTGGTGGCCGATACCGTATGGAATACGCGCGTGAATCAGTACCTGGAGGCGCACGGCGGCAAGCCATGTGAGGAGTTCCGCATTAAAAAGCAAGGCGACTTTGACTGGTTTGGCAAGACGCTCGGCATTGTTTCCATCCCGCGTGCGACCGATCGCCTGTATACCGCCGCGACGCGTTTTGGGCAGTATCCCATCCATAAAGAATATGTGCTCAAGACCATCGGCGTTATGCACGAGATTGTACGCGAAAACCCCGGCGAGCCCGATCATCCGCCGTATCGCCTGCTAACTGAGGAGTTCTTCGACTCAACGTTTACCGAGGTCATCGAGCTGACCGAGGCAGGCTTTGCGGCTCGCGTTGCTGCTTCTGACGTTCCGGCAGTCCCCCTGATCGCTAGCTGCTAGCCGGCCGGCTTTACGGAGAACAGTTCATCCCAATTGACCAACAGCTCCCGTCGCAGGCGTCTTCGGTGGTGCGCTCGGCATCGGAGAGGCTTGCGACTGAACGCAAATCGATGAGGCGGCATATGAAGAAGGTCTTAAAAAAGCCCGGAAGGCAATGCCTTCCGGGCCCTTTGCAATGCAAATCTGCTTGCAAGTGCGATTTAGCGCACCTGAGCGACGTAAGCGACGTTGGTCGAGGAGACCTTGTCCTCGAGCTGGACGCTCATGCGGGGATCGCCGGCGGTAGCGACGGTCAGGTCGCCGGCCTCGACGTAGCCGAGCTCCTTGGCGGTCTCGATCGCCTTGACGATCGTGCCGTTGACGGTGCCCTGGGTAATCTCGGCCTGGTGCGGGATAACGCCCCAGTACATGATCATCTGCTGGACGGCCCACTCGTGGCGGGAGAATGCGCAGATCGGCATGTTGGGACGGAAGTGCGAGATCAGGCGAGCGGTACGACCGGTGGTCGTCGGCACGGTGATGCACTTGGCGCCAACGGTGGTAGCCATGTTCACAGCGGACATACCCACAACGTTGTTGACGACGCGGGTGCCGTGAGCGTCAGCCGGAACCTCGAGCGGAGCGTGGGCCGGGAGGTACTTCTCGGTCTCGAGAGCGATGCTGGCCTGCATCTTAACGGCCTCGACCGGGTACTTACCGGCAGCGGACTCGCCGGACAGCATAACGGCGTCGGTGCCGTCGTAAATGGCGTTAGCAACGTCGGCAACCTCGGCGCGCGTCGGGCGCGGGTTCTGCTGCATGGAGTCGAGCATCTGCGTAGCGGTGATAACGGGCTTGTAGGCCGCGTTGCACTTGGCGATGATCTCCTTCTGGATGTGGGGAACGAGCTCGGGCTTGATCTCGATGCCCAGGTCGCCACGGGCGACCATGATGCCGTCGGAAGCCTCGAGGATCTCGTCGAAGTTCTCGACGCCCAGGGCGCACTCGATCTTCGGGAAGATCGTCACGTGCTCGCCGCCGTTCTCGCGGCAAAGCTCGCGGATGCCGCGGACGGACTCGCCGTCACGGATGAAGGAAGCGGCGATGTAGTCGATGTTCTCGGTCAGGCCAAAGAGGATGTCCTGACGATCGCGCTCGGTGATGGCGGGCAGCGAGATGTTGACGTTGGGCATGTTGACGCCCTTGCGCTCGCCGATCAGGCCGTCGTTCTTAACGACGCAGGTCATGTCCTGGCCGTCGACGGACTCGACCTCGAGGGCAACCAGGCCGTCATCGATCAGGATGAGGGAGCCCTTCTCGACCTCGGAGGGCAGAGCCAGGTAATCGAGGGAGATGTGCTCAGCGGTGCCGTGGAAATCCTCGGACGTGGGCTGAGCGGTGACGACGATCTTGTCGCCGGTCTTGACGGCAACCTTCTTGCCATCGACCAATAGGCCGGTGCGGACCTCGGGACCCTTGGTGTCGAGCAGGATGCCGACGGGCATGCCGAGCTCCTTGGAAATACGGCGGACGCGCTCGATGCGACCGTGGTGCTCGTCGTAGGATCCGTGCGAGAAGTTAAAACGGGCGACGTTCATGCCCGCCTTGATCATCTCGCGGATGGTCTCGTCGCTATCGCAGGCGGGACCCATGGTGCATACAATCTTGGTGCGCTTGTACATTCAGACCTCCATCTGACATCGTCTTGCGCTGATAGATAAACCATAAGAAATAAAACTGAGATGATTATAACGAAATGGCGACCGAATACCCCAAAAAATCGACCGTATGCCGAATTAGAAGTTCATTTTTTGCGGAAAAACGGTATATGCAAAAACTTTACCAACCGTTCTAACCGCTGCTATCTGGGCGATATTTCAGTTTGATGATGCGCCGAAGAAAAAACGTTTTATCAATATTGAACATCATACGGTTTGCATCGTTGCACCCGAGCCGTGTTTCCAATTGGAATGTTTTGGCTAGACGCGCTGCTTTGGGGTACCATAGCTCCACTATCAACTGCCGCTCAGCACGGCAGCCTTGATGAGCCCTTGCCCTTCTCCTGGGAATTATGATCGGGCATCAATCTGCTGAGTGGCCCGAATCCCAGGAGGGGACTCTATATGCAAAAGGAATACCTGTCCGCCGCGGCGGAGGTGCTCAGCGACCAGGGCGTCGATGAGAACCTCGGCCTGAGCAACGACGAGGCGTCGTCGCGCCTCGCCAAGACAGGCCCTAACAAGCTCGAGGAAGCCGAGAAGACACCGCTGTGGAAGCGTTTCTTTGAGCAGATGGCCGACCCCATGGTCATCATGTTGATCGTTGCCGCCGTCATCAGCGCGCTCACGGGTATGGTCAAGGGCGAGGCGGACTTTGCCGATGTCGCCATCATCATGTTCGTCGTTATCGTCAACTCGGTGCTGGGCGTGGTCCAGGAGGCTAAAAGCGAGGAGGCTCTCGAGGCCCTGCAGGAGATGAGCGCGGCGCAGTCCAAGGTGCTGCGCGACGGCAAGCCCGTGCACCTGCCGAGCGCCGAGCTCGTGCCCGGTGACGTGATCATGCTCGAGGCGGGCGACTCCGTCCCGGCCGACTGCCGTGTGCTCGAGAGCGCCACGATGAAGATCGAGGAGGCCGCCCTTACCGGCGAGTCCGTGCCCGTCGAGAAGCATGCCAACGTGATCGAGCTCGCCGCCGGCACCGACGACGTGCCGCTCGGCGACCGCAAGAACATGTGCTACATGGGTTCCACCGTGGTATACGGCCGCGGTCGCGCCGTCGTGGTCGGCACCGGTATGAACACCGAGATGGGCAAGATCGCCGGCGCCCTGGCCGAGGCCAAGGAAGAGCTCACGCCGCTGCAGGTGAAGCTCGCCGAGCTCAGCCGCATCCTCACCATCATGGTTATCGTCATCTGCGTCGTCATCTTTGGCGTCGACATCATCCGCCACGGCGTGGGCAACGTTCTCACCGATCCGACCGCGCTGCTCGACACCTTTATGGT
The DNA here is from genome assembly GCA_902495525.1 of uncultured Collinsella sp. Classification (GTDB taxonomy): domain Bacteria; phylum Actinomycetota; class Coriobacteriia; order Coriobacteriales; family Coriobacteriaceae; genus Collinsella. Next base: position 5,277 of record CABUXL010000006.1, on the reverse strand, counting down.
CGCTGTCTCGCTTGCCGTCGCCGCCATCCCCGAGGGCCTGGTTGCCGTCGTGACTATCGTGCTGTCGCTCGGCGTGACCAAAATGGCCAAGCGCCAAGCGATTATCCGTAAGCTTTCCGCCGTCGAGACCCTTGGCTGCACACAGACCATCTGCTCCGACAAGACCGGTACCCTCACCCAGAACAAGATGACCGTCGTCAGGCACGAGCTCGCCGCGCCTAAGGAGAAGTTCCTGGCCGGCATGGCTCTGTGCTCCGACGCCCAGTGGGACGAGGAGCTGGGCGAGGCCGTGGGTGAGCCGACCGAGTGTGCGCTCGTCAACGATGCCGGCAAGGCGGGCCTCACTGGCCTGACTGCCGAGCATCCGCGCGTGGGCGAGGCCCCGTTTGACTCGGGCCGCAAGATGATGTCCGTGGTCGTCGAGACCCTGGACGGCGAGTACGAGCAGTACACCAAGGGCGCGCCCGACGTGGTGATCGGCCTGTGCACCCATATCTACGACGGCGACAAGGTCGTCCCCCTGACCGAGGAACGTCGTGCCGAGCTCGTGACCGCCAACAAGGCCATGGCCGACGAGGCCCTGCGCGTGCTGGCGCTGGCAAGCCGCACCTACACCGAGGTCCCGAGCGACTGCAGCCCCGCCGCGCTCGAGCATGACCTGGTCTTCTGTGGCCTGTCCGGCATGATTGACCCGGTCCGCCCCGAGGTCGCCGACGCCATCCGCGAGGCGCACGACGCCGGTATCCGCACCGTCATGATTACGGGCGACCATATCGACACCGCCGTGGCCATTGCCAAGCAGCTGGGCATCGTCACCGATCGCAGCCAGGCCATCACCGGTGCCGACCTCGATCGCATGAGCGAAGAGGAGCTCGACGCGCACATCGAGGACTACGGCGTGTACGCCCGCGTCCAGCCCGAGCACAAGACCCGCATCGTCGAGGCTTGGAAGTCGCGCGACCAGATCGTGGCCATGACGGGCGACGGCGTCAACGACGCCCCGTCCATCAAGCGCGCCGACATCGGCGTGGGCATGGGCATCACCGGTACCGATGTCACCAAGAACGTCGCCGACATGGTGCTTGCCGACGACAACTTCGCCACCATCATCGGTGCCTGCGAAGAGGGCCGTCGCATCTACGACAACATCCGCAAGGTCATCCAGTTCCTGCTTTCGGCCAACCTTGCCGAGGTCTTCTCGGTGTTTATCGCCACGCTCATCGGCTTTACCATCTTCCAGCCGGTGCAGCTGCTGTGGGTGAACCTGGTCACCGACTGTTTCCCCGCGCTCGCGCTGGGCATGGAGGATGCCGAGGGCGACATCATGAAGCGCAAGCCGCGCAACGCCAAGGACGGCGTCTTTGCCGGACATATGGGTCTGGACTGCGTGGTCCAGGGCCTAATCATCACCGTGCTGGTGCTGGCGAGTTTCTTTGTGGGCGTGTACTTTGACATGGGCTACATCCACATCGCCGATATGATCGCCGGCAATGCCGACGAGGAAGGCGTGATGATGGCGTTCATCACGCTCAACATGGTCGAGATTTTCCACTGCTTCAATATGCGCAGCCGTCGTGCGTCGCTGTTCACCATGAAGAAGCAGAACAAGTGGCTGTGGGCTTCCGCCGCGCTGGCACTGGTGCTGACGGTGATCGTGACCGTGCAGCCGACGCTTGCCGAGATGTTCTTTGGTCCTGTGACGCTTGAGCTCAAGGGCGTTCTTGCCGCGCTGGGCCTGGCCTTCCTGATCATCCCGCTGATGGAGATCTACAAGGCGATCATGCGCGCGGTCGAGAAGGAGTAAGTTAACCTGTCCGGGCCCGCCCCTGCGTGTTTTCTTCTTCGCTGGTCCTCGCGCTTCGCGCTGCGGGATCGCTCAGAAGAAAACACTCCCGGGGTGGGCCCTACGGTATCCTTGCTGGCTTTACTCCCGCGCGGATGAAAAAGGGCTGAGGGAAAGAAGGTGAGCGGCCGAGCAATTGCTCGGCCGCTCGTTTTGAATAAAGGATGTGTCCTTAGGAAACCCCTCCCGGCGGGCGGGCCTTCGGATAGCCTCTCGGGACCATGAGCTGAGGGAAAGTATGTGAGCTGGTCGGGCTTTGCCCGGCCAGCTCTTTTTGATTTAAAATACCTGCTCAGTTGTGATTTTGGCTGCTGGGAGGCGTTTGTGGCTAAGGCTAAGGCTAAAGCGAAGAAAAAGACGACGGGGACGCGGGCTAAGCGTGACCGTCGTCGGAAACTCGCGACCGAAGCGCCCGTGTCTGCCGAGGAGTTGTTGGCGAGCGTACCGGGGCTCGATGCGCTGCAGGATGTTCCGGCGTTTGATGACCTGCCGGTCGATGAAGCCCAGCAGACTGCCTTTGATGATTTCTGCGCACATGCCGAGGAGCCCGAGCAGATGCAGCTGGGTGCCGTTATTCGCTTGGATCGCGGGTTTCCGCTGGTGGCCACTGCCGACGACACCTTTCGCGCCGAGCATGCCGTGGGGTTTGCCAAGTCGCGCGGCGAGGACGAGGTCCTGCTGCCTGCCGTGGGCGACCGTGTGGCGGTGCGCCGCGCTCCCGGGCACGATATGGGCGTGATTGAGTGCGTGCTGCCGCGCCGTACGAGCTTTGAGCGTTGGCGCGGCCGTGCCCGTGGAGAGCGCCAGGTGCTCTGCTCCAACGTGGATAGCGTGCTAATCGTGCAGGCGCTCGGTGCCGGTGAGGTGCTGCTCGACCGCGTGGCGCGCTCGCTGGTGTTGGCGCTCGACTGCGATGCCGAGCCGGTGGTGGTGCTTACCAAAGCTGACCGCTGCGATGCCGAGGAGCTCGAGCGCGATCTGGACCGCGTGCGCCGCCTGGTGGGTCCGGACGTGCGCGTGATCGTGACGTCCTCTGCCGAGGGCCGCGGCCTGGACGAGGTCCGTGCCTGCGTGCCCGCCGGGAGCTGTGCCATGATTCTGGGCGAGTCGGGTGCCGGTAAGTCGACGCTGCTCAATGCACTGCTGGGCCACGATACGTTGGCGACCGGCGGTGTGCGCGAACGCGACGACCAGGGCCGTCACACTACCGTTGCGCGCGTGATGGTGGCGCTGCCGGGCGACGCCGGCGTGATCGCCGATGCCCCGGGCCTGCGCAGCCTACCGCTCGTGGGTCACGAGCGGGGTCTGGCGCGCGCCTTCCCCGAGATTGTCGAGACATCGCGCGCGTGCCGGTTTGGCGATTGCACACATACCCATGAGCCGGGTTGCGCCGTTCGCGAGGCCGAGGACGCCGGGCAGATTGACAGCCTGCGTCTGGAAACGTTCCAAAACCTGGCGTCATCCATGCGCGTGAGCGCTCAAATGCTCGATCCCGATGTCCATCTGTAATTGATTTTTCCTATGACAGCCGTCTCCCAACTGTTCGGGAGACGGCTTTTTTTGCTGCGGAAAAGCCTCGAAACATGCAGCTTGCTGACGTGCTGACCAAAACCTTGCCATGAGCTTGACGGGCTGGTCAGCTTTTGGTCAGCGATTGGTTTGACATCGAAAACCAAGATCGCGATTGCGCCGCTTTGCACTCTGACCGCCCAGACAATGGTGGTACGGGCATTCGCCCGGCACTGCCATGAGAGGAGCGACCGTGAACAAGAGCAAGCGCATCGCCATCAGTCTGGTCGCGGGCGTGCTCGCTGCTCTGCTCTGCATGGTTTACGGCTCGTCGATCCGCTCGCAAGCCGAACGGGTCCAGGCTGAGACCTTGGCCAAGTACGGTGGCGATCGCGCCGAGGTATGCGTCGCGGCGCGCGATATCGATGTGGGCGAGACCCTCGATGAGACCAATGTCATAACCCAGGAATGGCTGACGAGCCTGTTGCCGCGTGACGCGGCGACCGAGCTGCGCCAGGTGCGCGGCGACGTGACGACTTCGCGTATTCCCAAAAACGCCGTGATCTGCAATGTCTACACCAAGGCCGAGAGCCACAAGCTCGAGGTGCCTAAGGGCAAGGTTGCCGTTTCGGTGGCGGTCGATGCCGAGCACTCGGTCGGCGGTGCTACAGGCGTGGGCAGCTACGTGGATGTGTATGTGCAAAAAGACGGCGTAACCGATCGACTGTGCGGCGCGCACGTGATCGATACCAGTGAGGATTCCGGTGCCACGCGCGAGGGCAAGATCGAATGGGTGACGCTGGCGGCTGACCCCGAAGACGTCAAGGAACTGCTGGGAGCCTCGGGCAAGGGAACGGTCAGCTTGACGATTCCCGCCACGGCGCGCGGCAAAAAGAGCGGAGGCGACGAGTGATGAAGGCGATCTGGCTTGCGTGCTGCGCGTGCGGCGATTACGGGCTGTTGCAGCGGGAAGTCGAGGGCCGTGATGCGGGTGCACAGGTGCTTCGCGTGGGTGACCTGGACGGGCTGATTTCCATGGCGCGGGCGTTTCCGTCGCGCCGCGGGGCTGCCATCATCGCGGCGTCTCTGTTTGATATCGAAGATGTGCGCAAGACTGTTGCGCGCCTGACGGCCGAAGGCCGCGTGAGTCGCGTGGTCGTGTTGATAGAAGCGCTCGATCCGTCGGATATCGAGGGACTGTTTCGCGCGGGGGCGACCGAGGTCATCGCTGCGCACAGCATATGCGGCAACGGGCGCGCGGGCGAGGGAGCGGTTGATTCCGATCGGCGCATGACGATTGAGCCCGATGCTTTTGTTGATAGGGAACCCGGGGCGCCTCGCGCTACAAGAGGCCCGCGTGTTGATGATTATGGAAAAGCGGAAGCCGAGCATGGTCGGCGCCCCCGGAACCCCCTTGTATACGATGACGCTGGAGGGCCGGCACAGCATGCTGGCGACTCCCCGGCTGTAGATATGGGATACGTGCACGGCGTGAATCTGGCGGATGAACTCGACGAAGTTGAGGGCTTTGCCGGGTGCGGCGAGTTGTCGCTGATGCAGCATGAGCAGATTGCACAGAACGAGCCTGCCTTGCAGACCGAACAAGCTGCCATGCCGGCTTGGACGCAGCGTGTGGTTGCGGCGGGGGAGACGGGGACGCTGTCGCCGACGCCCGCCCCGCCGCCTCCGATGCCGCCGGCAGACGCTGCCGCTCCGCAGCATCGAGCTCCGGTCATCTGCGCCATTTCGGGTTCGGGCGGTTGCGGCAAGTCGACGATCGTTGCCACCATGGCACACATATCGTCGCTGTTGGGCTTGCGTGCCGCCGTGCTCGACCTGGACCTGATGTTTGGAAACCTTTACGACTTGTTAGGCGTCGATGCTCCGCGCGATATGGCGGCACTTATCGAGCCGTCGGCGGCGGG
>CABUXL010000005.1 GCA_902495525.1 uncultured Collinsella sp. | reverse complement strand
GTGGGCGCCAGCGGAATGTGGGGTCACCGCGCGGTCCGCATCTGATGGTGTCGACGTCAATGGTATACGGGTGCATCATCGACGTCTTCAATACAGAAGATATCAGTGCGGAATGTTTTGGGAGGTAGCCCAAACAGCCCCGGCTGGGGTCCTGTGTAGTCACCCTTTAGGCGGAACTCTCCTAATTATTTGGATGAGTCGTTTACTTACTTGTACTGTTACCGTCTTCCCGCTCTTGTTGGGGTATGCTTTGTTCGTATGTAAACGTATGACATGTTGATGGGGGAGGGTGCTATGGCTCGCGAGGGCGCTCGTTCTAAGGATTCGGCTAAGCCTGGCATCAAGGAAGTTGCAGCGGTGGCGGGGGTTTCGCCTACTACGGTATCTCGCGTGCTTAATAATCGCGGCTATATTAGCCAAGAGACCCGCGATAAGGTCCATGCCGCGATGAAGCGCATCAACTATACGCCCAACGATATCGCCCGTGCCATGCTCAACGGTCGCCTGAATCTAATAGGTATGATAGTCCCCTATGTCAGCAGCCCGTTTCATGCCCAAGCGGTCCAAGCCGTTGAGCGTACCCTGGCCGAAAACGGTTTTAAGATGTTGCTGTGCAATAGCGCCAATCGACCTGATCTTGAGCGTTCTTATATCGATATGCTTCGGCGCAATATGGTTGATGGCGTCATCGTCAACTCGCTTAATATCGGTGCCGAGGCGTATGCCGAGATGGGCTTGAGTCTGGTTGGTATCGACTGCGACCTTGGCGAGACCTCTGTTCAGATTGCGAGCGACAGCTATGGCATCGGCGAACTTGCCACGCGTCGCCTGATTGATGACGGGTGTTCGCGCATCTTGTGCCTGCGCAACAATAGCCGCATGCGCATGCCTGCCAATAAGCGTACCGATGCCTACCACGATGTTGTGGAGCAGGCCGGTTTGCCCGCGCTTGTCCGTGAGGTCGAGTTCGTTAAGTCCGATGACGAAAAGAGTGCGGTCGTTGCGAAGATCCTCGATGAGAACCCCGATATTGACGGCATCTTTGCGGGAGACGACACGATGGCGGCCATCTGCCTCAACGTGATGAAGCGGCGCGGCTTGAGCGCTCCAGACGATATTAAGGTCGTGGGCGCGGATGGTGCCCGCCGAACTATGACGTTTATGCCTGACTTAACAACCGTACGTCAAGATATCGATCGCATCGGAGAGCTCGCGGCGCAATCCATCATCGCTCTTATTAACGGCGATAATCCCGAATCGAATATCAAGCTCCCCGTTGAACTCATTGAGGGCAAAACCGCGTAGTTCATCCTGTGCCAAAAGAATTCCTCAAACGCCTCCGATGACCGTTCGCCGGCATATGTCAACCGTTTACCGACGACTGGAACTGCGAAAAGACGTATTGATATGAAAACGTTTGACATATGAAAACGATTGACATATCTTGCCATTGTACCGAGTTAGTATGTCGTGGAAAGGAAGTCTCGGATGCACAAGGTGTATTACCAGCCTGAGGGAATTTGGGTAGGCGACATCATGCCGTACGGCGAGGACGGCACGTTCTATCTCTATCATCAGCGTGACACGCGTAACCCCGAACCTTTCGGAGAGCCGTTTGGCTGGGCACTCGCTACGACCAAGGATTTCGTCAACTACAAGGACTTTGGCGAGAGCCTTGAGCGCGGCGGCGACGAGGAAGTCGACCAGTACATTTATGCCGGCACGGTGTTTAAGGTGGGCGACAAGTACCATGCGCTCTACACTGGTTGCAATCGCGATAAGGTCCGCGCACGTTTGATGAAGCAGGTTCTTCTTCACGCAACGAGCGACGACGCCGTCAAGTGGGAGAAGAACATCGCCGAGACGCTGCTTCCGCCCCAGGAGGGTTACGATGACCGCAACTGGCGCGATCCCTTTGTGCTTTGGGATGAGGAGAACGAAGAGTACATGCTCATCCTCGGCACGCGTGTGGGCGAGGACAAGCGTCTGATGACCGGCCGCCTGGTCAAGTTCACCTCCAAGGATCTGACCAACTGGGAGTTCCAGGGCGACTGGTGGAACCCGGGCCTGTACACCATGTTTGAGATGCCTGATCTCTTTAAGATGGGCGACTGGTGGTACCTCGTCTTTTCCGAGTACAGCGACGGCAACAAGACCCGTTACCGCATGTCCAAGTCCATCAACGGTCCTTGGATTACCCCCGCTGACGACTCCTTCGACGGCCGCGCGTACTACGCCGCTCGCACCGCATTCGATGGCGAGCGTCGCGTTCTCTTTGGTTGGGTTCCTACGCGTGACGAGGGCGGCGACCCCAGCTCTTACCTATGGGGTGGCACCTTTATGCCCCTCGAGATCGTTCAGCGTGCCGACGGAACGCTCGGCACCAAGCTCCCCGACAGCATGCTTGGCGCCTTTGGCGAGGCTAAGGCAGTCGAGACCTTTGAGCTTTCCTGCGAGTCGGGCAAGGTCGAGCAGGTGCTCGCCGCGGATGCCGGCTCCACCTACTTGCTCGATGCCGACATTGAGCTCGGCGGTAACGCTGCCGGCTTCTCGGTCAAGTTCGCCGAGGACGCCGAGACCGGTCTTGCCTATGAGTTCCGCGCCAACCTGCGCGAGGGCAAGCTCGAGTTCACGCCGGCTCCCCAGTACCCGTGGTTCCAGGTCAACAACATGGGCCTCGAGCGTCCGTTGTTCTTTAAGGGCGAGGGCACTCACCATGTGCGTCTGGTCGTCGACGACGACATCGCGACCATCTTTGTCGATGATGTTGCGCTCAACGCTCGCTTCTGCAACAAGCAGGGCCAGGGTGTGGCGCTTACCGTCACCGACGGTGCGCTCAAGTGCGCAAACGCAACGATCGCGTCTCTGTAGCGGCAACGAACCGTTTTATGATTTAGAAAAGGAATGGAGAGGAACATGGACTACAAGGCAGTGTCCCAGCAAGTCGTCGACAACGTCGGCGGACTGGAGAACATCGAGGGCGCCACGCATTGCGTGACCCGTCTGCGTCTGGTGCTCAAGGATACGAGCAAATACAACAAGGCCGAGCTCGAGAACATCGATGGCGTCAAGGGCGTGCTGTACAACAGCGGCCAGCTCATGATCATCTTTGGTACCGGTACCGTCAACAAGGTTTACGATGAGTTTATGGCTCTGACGGGCGTCAAGGAGATTAGCGCTTCCGAGGTCAAGGGTGCCGAGGCGGACAAGAAAGGCAAGTTCTTCTCGGTCCTCAAGGTGTTCTCGGACATCTTTATCCCCATCATTCCTGCCTTCGTCGGTGCCGCTATCATCATCGGCCTTAAGTCGTTGATCGTTGCCAACGGCCTCTTTGGCATGGAGGGCAGTCTCGCCGATCACAGCGAGTTCCTCAAGAACCTCGCAAGCTTCTTTGCCATTATCGCCACCACGTTCGACTACCTGCCTGTCCTGGTTATGTACAGCGCGGTCAAGCGTTTTGGCGGTAACCCGATCCTGGGCATCCTCGTCGGTATCGTCATGGTTCACCCGAGTCTTATGAACCGTAACACGTTCGTTATGGACCCGACGGGTGCTGAGTACTGGAACTTCGGTCCGCTATCCATTCCCATGGTTGCTTTCCAGGGCGGTGTGTTCCCTGCAATCCTGACTGCCTGGTTTATGGCCAAGGTCGAAAAGATTGCCCAGAAGTACATCCCCGAGGTCGTCTCGTTTGTCTTTGTCCCGACCGTTACCCTGATTCTTGCTAACGTTGCCCTGTTCACCGTGTTCGGCCCGCTCGGCAACCTGATCGGCGACGTCCTCGCTGGCGTAATCGATGTCCTGTACAACAGAATGGGCGTCTTTGGTGCCTTTGTCTTCGCCGCGTTCCTGCAGCCGCTCGTCGTTACCGGTACGCATCAGTTCATCCAGGGTATCGAGGCCAACCTCGTTGCCACGACTGGCTTCAACTACATCCAGGCCATCTGGTCGGTTTCCATCATCGCCCAGGGCGGCGGCGCCATCGGCATGTACCTCATTCACAAGAAGCACTCCAAAGAGCGCAACATCTGCATGTCGTCCTTTATTCCGACGCTGGTCGGTATCTCCGAGCCCGCTATCTTCGCTGCAAACATGCGCTATTCGATCATTCCGTTCATCTGCGCATGCATCGGTGCAGGCTGCGGTGGTGCCTTCGTGAAGTTCTTTGAAGTGCGCGCTATCGGTCAGGGTCTGACCGGTGTGCTTGGCCTGCTCATCGTTACGCCCGAGACGCTCGTGTGGTATGTGGCTGGTAATCTTATCGCCTTTATCGTGCCGATCTTCTTGATCTTTGCCTACAACAAGGCAAAGGGCGTTCCGACCACCGATGAAGAGGGCGCTGGTGCTGGCTTCGATGTCAGCTTCTAGTTGAGCCGTTCAGCGTAATGTGCGGATAAGTCCATTTGAGGAAGGGCGCTCGGCTCGTGCGAGTCGAGCGTCCTTCCCTATAGACGAGAAAGTCAATGGCGATGTTTAATCAAAAAAATAAGGTGACACGCGCGGACTATGATCAGTGGCGTGCCGGACAGGATGAGACGGCTGGTCGCATCGCGTCCGACCCCGATAGGCTCCTGTTCCATGTGGAGCCTGAGCTTGGCTGGCTCAACGACCCCAACGGTTTGGTTCAGATTGGTGATACGTATCACATCTATCATCAATACGATCCGTTCGATGCTGCGCATGGCGGTCCAGTGCTTTGGAACCATCTGACGACAAAGGATTTTGTGACGTACGAGAATCACGGCCCTGTGCTGTTCCCCGATTCCGATTTGGATTCGAACGGAGCGTATTCTGGTTCTGCCTTTGTACGCGATGGCAAGATTCACTACTTCTATACCGGCAACGTCAAGCATTTTGACCGCGATGATTACGACTACGTGTTGACGGGCCGTGAGCAAAACCAGATTCATATGGTTGCCGAGAATCCCGACGAATTGGGCGAGAAGTGCATAGCTGTTGGACCGGTCGATTACCCCGACGATATCGGTACGCACGTGCGCGACCCCAAGATCCTTGAGCACGATGGTATCTACTACATGGTTCTGGGCGCTCGTACGAAAGACGACCGTGGTTGCGTGCTTGTCTATACCTCGCGCAATCTTGAGGACTGGAGCTATGCGACGCGCATTGAGTTGGGCGAGAAGTTTGGCTTTATGTGGGAGTGCCCCGATCTGTTTGAGCTCGATGGCGAGCTTATTCTCGTTTGCTGTCCGCAGGGTGTGCCTGCCGATGGTTGGCGTTACCGCAATCCGCATCAGTGCGTGTGGTTCCCCATCGAGGCCGATTGGGAGGCGCCGAGCTTTAAAATCGTCGGGCAGGGCATGCCCCCGATGGTCGATGCCGGTTTTGATTTCTATGCTCCGCAGTCCTTTGAGGATGCTGCAGGCCGGCGTTTGATGATCGGATGGTCGGGTTGCCCCGATGCGACGGCAGAAAACCCGACGGTGGCGCGCGGGTGGCAGTGCGCGTTGACGGTGCCGCGAGAGCTGAGCATGCGCGATGGTAAGCTCTGCCAGCAGCCGGCGCACGAGATTGAGAGGATGCGCGGCGACTGCGTTCGCGCGACAGGCGGTGAAACCGTTGAGGAGCCGGGACGCCTGTTTGATCTTGTGGTTTCCTGTGAGGGCGCCAAGATGGTCGAGCTCGAAATCCGCAAGGGTGTCTTTGTACGTTATGCGGACGGGATGCTTACCCTCGACATGGGTGACGAAGGCTATGGGCGCGACCAAAGGTCGATCGAGCTCAGCGAGCTTCGCGACCTGCGCGTGCTTTCGGACACTACGATGGTCGAGATTTTTGCCAACAGCGGCGAGGCGGCACTTACGAGCCGTACCTATTCGCCGGCGGTTTCGGCGATGGGGTTGCATGCCGAGGGTGCGGCGTCGATGGATTTCTACCGCCTCGCGCATTAACCGTGCGTGGAGCACGATTGGACTTGCCGGGCGGAATGTGTCGCAGTTGCCGCAGCGAACTACCGTTTATCGCGTATAGCGACCGTTTGCGGGATAAGTAACACTCATTTATAAACCGTGTAAAATCTCAGTTAAGCACAGAGTTTTCCAGGGAGACGCTGTCCTTTGTTGTGTGCAAGGGGCGGCGTCTCTTTGGTGCTTGGATGCCGTTCTGCAGCAGGACGGCGGACGTGCGTCACATATTCAAAAGCCAACGTCGAGATGGGTTGTGATGATAATGGGCAAGTACGTAATCGTGGTTGAGTCTGGTTCGGATGTGACGCCGGAGCTCTGCGAGCGCTATGGCATCGTGCGCGTGCCCATGCATGTCACGATTGGTGACGAGACCGTCGAAGACGGATCGATCGACCCGCTTGAGATTTACTCGCGCTGCAACGAGTTTGGTGTGATGCCCAAGACCAGCGGTTGCTCGCCGGCGGATTTTGCGCATGTGTACGACCGCATCCACGCCGAGCGGCCCGATGCGACCATTTTGCATCTTGCGTATTCCGAGGTTACGACCTGCTCGCATCAGTCGTCGAAGATTGCGGCAAAGGGCCGCGATTACGTCTTCTCCATGGATACGCGCTTTGTGTCGGTGGGCCAGTCGCTTGTCGCCGTTGAGACCGCCAAGTATATCGAAGCCCATCCGGATGCCACCGTCGACGAGATTTTCGCCTTTACCAATTCGGTGATGGACCGCGTGCTGCTGGGCTTTGTTCCTACGGACCTTGCCTTCCTTAAGGCGGGTGGTCGCTTGTCCAACGTCGCGTTTCTTGGCGCCCATCTGCTCAAGATTAAGCCCTGCATTGAGGTGACGGGCGGCAAGTTCGTGGCAACCAAGAAGTTCCGCGGCTCTATGCTCAAATGCGCCCGTGCCTTTATTGACCACATGGTTGCCAAGGGCGAGATCGACTACTCGCACATTGGCCTGGCGTATTCGGTAGGCCTTTCCGAAGAGCTGCGCGATGATATGGAGGTCTACGCGCACGACCTGGGCTTTAAGGACGTTACCTGGACTCAGGTCGGCGGCGTCATCTCGAGCCACTGCGGCCCGACCGCCTTTGGCGCGGTGCTTACGCTTAAGGCGTAGGGCCTGGCGTCTATCGATTTCTATTGCTTCGGCGGCGAGCGGGTTGTGACAACCTTCCCGCCGCTTTTGCGTGGAGTCAAATAGGACAATCAAATTGACCGCTAAACCGTTTCGCCATCAGGCGTATGGGCTAGAATGGCTCTGGCATTTTAATTGGTTGCATCCAAGGAGAGGCAAGGTAGCGCGAATGGCAGAAATGACGCTTGAGGGTGTGGACGCTCGTCCCGAGGACTCTGCGTATGCCCTGGGTCGCGTGCATTCGATCGAGACGATGGGAACGGTCGACGGACCCGGCATCCGCTTTGTGGTGTTTGTTCAGGGCTGTCCCATGCGCTGCGCGTATTGCCACAATCCCGATACCTGGTCTGTTAACGGCGGCACGATGGTGACCGTCGAGCATCTCATGGACGAGTTCCAGAGCAACCATGAGTTCTACCGTAGCGGCGGCATTACCGTTTCGGGTGGCGAACCGCTCCTGCAGCCCGAGTTTTTGGCCGACCTGTTCCGTGCAATGCACAACAATCCCGATGGCCGTGTGCATACCTGCCTGGATAGCTGTGGCTATGCATTTGATCCCAAGCATCCGGAGAAGTTCGATGCTGTTCTCAACGAGACCGATATGGTGCTGCTCGACATCAAGCATGCCGATCCGGTTGAGCATAAAAAGCTGACCGGTTGCGATCCTGCGCGCATCCTGGCGTTTGGCGATGAGCTTGCCCATCGCAAGATTAAGGTTGTTATTCGCCATGTGGTGGTGCCGGGTATCACCGACACGGCGGAGGAATGCGAGAAGCTCGGTCGCCTGATCGCTCCATGGCACAACGTGGTGGGCCTGGAAATGCTGCCGTATCACACGATGGGTGTCGTCAAGTACGAGCAACTGGGTATTCCCTATAAGCTCGAGGGCGTGCCCCAGATGGATACCGCGCGCATGCCCGAGCTGCGCAACGCCGTCATGGCCGGCATGAAAAAGCGCCGTGCGGAGCTCAGGTCGGCCATCGGCTAACAAGCCATTTTTGCCCCTTTATGATACCCGAGCTGTACTGGCCTAACGGCTTGGTGCTGACACGGTTGAGCCAAAATGCTGGTACCATACCGTGGATAAGCAATTTGCACGGATTTGGGGGATGGCATGGCAACCATCGCGATCATAGGCGCACTCGAAAAAGAGGTTGCGCAGATTAAGGAAGAGCTGAGTGACGCGCATGAGTCGCAGGAGGCGGGCTTGACCGTTGTGAACGGTGGGCTTTCGGGTCTGACAGTAGTCGCCACGACGGCAGGCATGGGGACCGTGAACGCCGCTGGCGCAACGCAGCATCTCATCAGCAAATATGCCCCGCAGGCCGTTGTGTTTTCGGGTATTGCGGGCGGCCTAAACCCTAAGCTCCATATTAACGACGTGGTTATAGGCAAGTGCCTGCGCTATCTCGATACCGACACGGCACTCATCGCCGAGTCCGCGCCGGGGCTCGAGGAGTTTGCCTCGACGCCGGCGTTGGTTGATGTTGCCGCCGCCGTGCTTGCCGAGCATGGATTTGTGGATGCCTCGGCGGATGAGAATTCTGCGGAGAAGGACCCCAAGCAGTTCCTGTGTGGCACTATCGCCACGGGTGACCGCTTTGTTACGGGTGACGCCATGCGTAACGCTGCGATTGAGGCCACGCATGCCGATTGCGTCGAGATGGAGGGCGCGGCAATTGCGCACATCGCGGCCAAGAATGGTGTCGATTGCCTGGTGCTGCGCGCTATCAGCGATAATTGTGACGAGGCATATGACGCGTTTTGCGAGCGCGAGTTCGATCTGGATGAGTACGCTCGCACCGCGAGCGGCATCACGCTTGACATCGTTCGTCGTATCGCCGCCGCGCAATAGCACGCCCGTTTTGTAAGAACCTACGACCAAGGAGTGTCCATGGCCGATTCAATTAACTACCAGCTTGCCAAGTTCGTCGCCAGCTACGGCAAGGTTTCGCAGATCCCCGAGTCCACCTGTCCCGAGGTGAGCTTTGTTGGCCGCTCCAACGTGGGCAAGTCCTCCATCATGAACAAACTCTTTGGCCGCAAGAACCTGGTCAAGGTTTCGAGCACGCCGGGCAAGACGAGCAACATCAACTTTTTTGAGGCCGACGACGTGCACTTTGTGGACCTGCCGGGCTACGGCTTCGCGCGTCGCTCCAAGGCCGAGCGCGACCGCTGGGCCGAGCTTATCGGCGACTTCTTCGACTCGGAGCGTAGCTTTAACCTGGTTGTGTCGCTGGTGGATATTCGTCACGACCCGAGCAAGCTCGACCATGACATGATCGACTATCTGCAGGGCAACGAGTTCAACTTTATCGTCTGCCTCACCAAGGCCGACAAGCTCAGCCGCACCCAACAGGCCCGCCAGGCAGCAGCCATCAAAAAGCAGCTCAACGTTCCTGCCGAGAATGTGATCATCACGAGCTCCCAGACCGGCACCGGCATCGACGAGCTTAAGCGCCGCATTGCCGAGGCCTGCCTCTAGTGAGTGCCCCTTACCAGCAAGAGCCCCTGCCAATAAAAATCAACTATCAGCCTGGCGCCCCTTCAAAGCGTGGGTCCCTGTAGACATCCTCAGCAAGGTAGGCGCAGGGACGGTCGGGATATTCCCTCAAAATCATTCCGCAGCGCGAAGGCCCCTTGTCCGTCGCTCCGTAGGAGCAGGACAAGGGGCCTTCATGCGCGAGGACGATTTTGAGGGAATATCCCGACCGTCCCGGACAGGTATATGAGGAGGATGTCTACAGGTACTCGATTTGAGCGCCTTCCGTGTCGCACGTGAGGATATGCATATCACACTTAGGGAACTGCTCGCGCAGCTTGACCTGCAGGAACTTTGCCACGATGGTGTCGTCAGTCACGGCCATGAGGGTCGAGCCCGAGCCGCTGATCCAGATGGTCTTGGCGCCTCCGTTAAGGCAGGTGTCGCGCACGGCGTTGTAGTCGGGGATAAGGCGGCGGCGATAGGGCTCCTGGATGCGGTCGTCATTGGCGGCGGCAATCAGGTCAAGGTCGCCGGTCTCCAGACCGCGCGTCATGCCAGCAATGCGGCCCATCTGCCACACGGCGGTGGAGAGCGGAATCTCCTGCGGCACGACCTTGCGCGCCTCGCTCGTATGCACCTCGTAGGGTGGAATCACAGTAATAAAACGAAGCTTGTCGCTTACCTCGTAGCGCAGGCACTGGGGCAGCGAGTCGGTCGGCGTAAAGGAGCAGACGGCGCCGCCAAGGATGGCGGGAGCGACGTTATCAGGATGCCCCTCGACTTCGGTGGCAATGCGAACAAGCTCGGCACGGTCGACGGTGTGGCCCGTCAGTGCGGCGGCTGCCATGATGCCGGCGACGACGCAGGTGGAGCTGGAGCCCAGGCCGCGGGCGACGGGCACGTCGGTCTGGATGTCGATGGCAACGGGGAAGGCCGGCTCGCCCCATGCGGCCAGCGCATCGACAAAGCTCACATAGACCAGGTTATTCTCGTTTTGGAACTCCTTGGGGCAGCCCGTGATGGTGAGCTTGTCGGCGCGCTCGAAGGTGAAGTGCGAGTAGAGGCTGACGGCCATGCCGAGGGTGTCGTAGCCGATGCCTAGGTTGGCGCTGGTTGCTGGGACGGTGATTTTGATCATGTGGGTCCTCCTGGGCGGGTCTGGCCGTTTAGTTCGCTGCTCGGGCAGTCCTGGCTCGCTCGGAAAGCACATTAAGTGCTTTCCGGCTCGTGCGGAACTCGCGACGAACTAAACAGGCAGACCCGCATGTCAGTTCGTCATCATCCCGGGGGTTATCTGATGAAAGAAGGTGCGCCGGCTTTCGCCGGCGCTTAATAAGGGATCTAGTTGGTGCTCATTCGTTTTGCTGCAGACTCGACGTAGCTTGCCATCTCATCGACGTCGCAGACGTCTTCGAAGCGGACGGGTTTGGATTCGAGTTCGGCGAGCTGGGTCGGGGCGACCGTGTTGGTGGCCTGCTCGAGCACACGCATAGCCTCAAAATCATCCTCGGGAACATCGAGACCCAGGGCGTCGCAGCAGGCGCGTGGGAACTTGTAGGGGCTGGCGGTCGAAAGCAGCACGCGGGCCTTGGCGCCCTCGGCGGGAGCGACCTTTTCAAAGACGTGATAGCCGCAAGCGGTGTGCGGGTCGATCACGTAGCCGTTCGCGCCCCAGCAGCTCTTGATGGCAGCGCGGACCTCGTCCTCGCTGGCCCAACCGCAGCCAAAGACGCTCTGAATCTTTGCCAGCAGGTCGGCGGGAACCTCGTAGCGACCAGTCTGTGCCAGCTGCTCCATAAGGCCGGCAACAAGCTCGCAGTCGCCATCGGACAGGAAGTACAGCATGCGCTCCAGGTTAGAGCTGATGAGGATGTCCATCGACGGCGAGATGGTCGTGAAGAACGGACGGTTGCGGTCGTAGACGCCGGTGGTCAAGAAGTCGGCGAGCACGTTGTTCTTGTCGCTCGCGACGATGAGCTTGGCGACGGGCAGACCCATACGCTTGGCATAGTAGCCGGCCAGGATATCGCCAAAGTTGCCGGTCGGTACGCAGAACTCCACGGCGTCGCCGGCCTCGATAGCGCCGGCGCGCAGCAGCTGCGCATAGGCGGCAAAGTAGTAGACGACCTGCGGTACCAGACGGCCGACATTGATGGAGTTGGCGCTCGAAAGCACCGTGCCGGCGGCCTCCAGGCGCTCGGCAAGCTCCTTATCGGCAAAGATACGCTTGACGGCACTCTGGGCGTCGTCAAAGTTGCCGCGGATTCCGCAGACGGCGACGTTATCGCCCTCCTGAGTGGACATCTGCAGGTTCTGGACGCGGCTGACCTTGCCCTCGGGATAAAAGACGGTGATGCCCGTGCCCGGAGCGTCGGCAAAACCGGCGAGCGCGGCCTTGCCGGTGTCGCCTGACGTGGCGGTGACGATCATGATGCGCTCGGCGCCGCCGTCCTTGGCGGAAGTGCGGGCCATGAGGCGGGGGAGCATCTGTAGGGCGACGTCCTTGAAGGCGCTTGTGGGGCCGCCAAAGAGCTCCATCACATAGGTCTGAGGGGCGTCAGCACCCGGCGCTGCGTCGAGTTTGACGAGCGGCGTAACCTCTTCACTCGCGAACGTGCCGCGGTATGCCTCGTCGACACACGCCGAAATTTCTTCGGCCGTGTAATCATTCAGTAACATTCCCAACACATCTTGAGCGATTTCAAAGTACGATTTAGCTGCAAGCGAGCTGATATCGACCTGCTGGGTGCCGAGCTCGTCCGAGACAAACAAACCCCCGTCGGGAGCGATGCCAGTGCGGATTGCCACCTTACTTGAGCACGATAAAGTGCGTCCTCGTGTACTATGATAAGTTCCCATATAACACTGCTCCTCGGATGCCTTGGTCCCAATCGGTGAAACCATGGTATCAGAGCACGCAAAATAGGTTCGCAGAGGCTTTTAGAAAGGTAACCTCCAGCCCATGATTAAGATTGCCAAGTTTGGCGGCTCGTCGGTCGCCGACGCCGAACACTTCAAGAAGATCAAGGCCATCGTCGACGCCGACCCTGCCCGCCGTTTTGTGGTGGTTTCCGCCTGCGGTCGCCGTTTTAAGGGCGACACCAAGGTGACCGACCTGCTCTACCTGGTTAACGCGCACGTTAAGTATCACGTGTCGTGTGAGGAGCTACTCGAGGACATTGGCCAGCGCTATTTTGATATCGCTGACGAGCTGGAGCTTACCTATCCCATCCGCGAGGAGTTCGCGGCCTTTGCCGAGCGCGCCCGCTCGGGCGGCTACTCCACCGAGGAGCTTGTGAGCCGTGGCGAGTACTTTACCGCCCGCCTGATGGCCGAGTACCTGGGCTTACCGTTCCTGGACGCCGCGACGGTTGTGGCGTTCCATCACGACGGTACGCTCAGCATGAATCGCACCTCCGAGCTGGTGCAGGAGTACGGTCAGCAGGGCGGCTTTGTTATGCCCGGTTTCTACGGCGCGACGCGTGAGGGCCAGATCAAGCTGCTCGACCGTGGTGGCGGCGATATTTCGGGCTCGATCTTGGCTAAGTGCCTGGGCGCCGATCTGTACGAGAACTGGACCGACGTCTCGGGCTTCTATTCTGCCGATCCGCGTATCGTTCCCGAGGCTCAGCCCATTGCGCGCGTTACCTATGAGGAGCTGCGCGAGCTTTCGTACATGGGCGCAAGCGTCCTGCACGAGGAGGCCGTGTTCCCCGTGCGCGAGGCGGGTATTCCGCTGGTCATCAAGAACACCAATGCGCCGCAGGACCCCGGCACCATCATTAGCGAGACGGCTGATGAGGGCGAGGCGGAGCCCATCATTACCGGTGTGACCGGCAAGCGCGGTTTTGTTGCCATCAACGTTGCCCGCGACCGCACCAAACCCCGTGTCGGTTTTATGCGCCGCGCGCTTTCGGTCTTCGAGCGCTATGACGTTTCCGTCGAGCACATGCCCACCGGTGTCGACCGCTTTGGCGCCGTGGTGCAGGAGCAGGATGTGCACGACTCGCTGTACTCGCTCGTGGGCGACATTCAACAGGAGGTCGAGCCGCTCGAGATCGAGGTTGTCGAGGGCTTGGCGCTCATCGCTACCGTTGGCCGTAACCTGCGCGGCCGTGCAGGTATCTCGGGCCATCTGTTTGGCATGCTTGGTCAGGCCGGCGTGAGCGTGCGTATGATTTCGCAGAGCTGCGACGAGATCAATATCATCATCGGTGTGGAGGAGAAGGACTTTGATCTGGCGATTCAGACCATTTACCGCGCCTTCTCCGACGAGAACGGCATTGTGAAGGTCTCCGATCTGGAGGCTCCCGCGCCGGTCGATCCCGCTCTGGTCGCGCTCCACAAGTAGCTGCTATCCCAGTAGATTTTTGGACTTGCCTCAAAAATCTATGGCGGGGCGTTTCGTTTCGGTTTCGTTTCGACGGGGCGGGTTTCGTGCCCGCCCCGTTCTTGTATACACTGGCAACAATAATCGGCCTGCTTGGCGTGCGGGCAAAAGCCACAACCTTTAAAGGGGGAAGCATGAAACAGTACACGGTTGCTATTTTGGGCGCGACGGGAGCCGTGGGCACCCAGATGCTCGAGTGCCTCAACGAGCAGGAGTTCCCGGTTGGCAAGCTCAAGCTGCTGGCGAGCGCGCGTTCTGCGGGCAAGACCGTCGAGTTCCGTGGCGAGCAGATCGTGATCGAAGAGGCTTGTCCCGAGGCCTTTGAGGGCTGTGACATTGTGCTTGGAGCTGCCGGCGACGACGTCGCGAAGGAGCTACTGCCCGAGGCCGTCAAGCGCGGCGCCGTCGTGGTCGACAACAGCCATGCCTTCCGCATGGATCCCGAGGTGCCACTGGTTGTGCCCGAGATCAATGCCGACGACATCAAGTGGCATCACGGCCTTATCGCCAACCCCAACTGCGCGACCATTATCGGCCTGGTTCCCACGTGGCCGCTGCATCAGCTCGCTGGCGTGAAGCGCATGATCGTCTCGACGTACCAGGCGGCTTCGGGTGCTGGCGCCCCCGGTATGGCCGAGCTCGAGGCTCAGCTGGCCGCCCTGGGCCGTGGCGAGGAGATTCCCGAGCCGCGCGCGTTTGCCGCCCAGCTCGCGAGCAACCTGATTCCGCAGATTGGCGGCGTCAAGGAGGAGGGCTTTACCTCCGAGGAGATGAAGTTGCAAAACGAGGGCCGCAAGATCATGCATCTGCCCGAGCTGCGCGTGAACTGCACCTGTGTGCGCGTGCCCGTGCTGCGCTCGCACTCCGAGAGCATCACGCTTGAGTTCGAGCGCGACATCACGGTGGAAGAGGCCCGTGCCGCGCTGGCTGCCGCTCCGGGTGTCAAGCTAGTTGACGACATGAGCGCCGAGGATGCTCACGACCGCTTCCCCATGCCGATGGACACCTCCGACCAGGACCTGATTTGGGTCGGTCGCGTACGCCGCGACATCTCGAACCCCGAGGCCGCGCGTGGCATCACCTTCTGGTGCTGCGGCGACCAAATCCGTAAGGGCGCGGCAACCAACGCCGTCCAGATCGCTAAGCTGCTCTGCGAGTAGTGTGACCTGTCCGGCGGGGGCCGGGCTTGGTTTTCAGAACGTCCTCGACCATGTGTGGCGCCTTGTCCTGCTCCTTCGGAGCCGCGGACAAGGCGCCACACTGGTCTGCGGAGTGTTCTGAAAACCAAGCCCGGCCCCCGCCTGCGGTGACGCTGCTGCAAGCGACCTGCGATGGGGCCGTTGTTGGTTGGGGCCGCTGGGCTGATGTGGGGGCACGTGGCTGTTGCGGGCCCTGATCCCGGCGGCGGCTTCGGCGCTTTGCGCCTGCCGCCTTGGGGGACTGTGGGGCGCGGCCGGCAGCTGCGGCGCGTTCGCGCCTGCTGCCTAGGGTGACTTTGGGGTCGTGCGGCAGCTGCGGCGCTGCGCGCCTGCTGCCTTGGGTGACTTTGGGGTCGATTGGGGTTGTCTGCACAATTCGCGGTATTATGTTGCGGAGTTTTGAAAGGAGCCGCTGGTGGTCACGACGACGTTTCCTTCGCCTTTGGGCGAAATCTTGCTTGCCGCTGATGGCCGCGGTTTGACAGGGCTTTGGTTTGAGGGGCAGGAGCATTTTGGCTCCACGCTTCTCAAAGAAGATGTCGAGCATATCGAAGGTGCCGATGCGGTTTCAGGTATTGGTGGCATGTCGTCGGTGAGTCCGACAAATGGCGCGGCCTCTTCGGTGCTTGAGCGTTCCTGGGCTTGGCTGAATGCTTATTTTGCAGGGCAGGAACCTCGGTTTACGCCTCCGTTGCATATGATCGGTACGGCGTTTCAGCGTGAAGTTTGGTACGAGCTGCTTTCCATTCCGCGCGGCGAGGTTGCCACGTATGGCGAGATCGCCCAGCGTGTTGCGGCTCGACATCGTGTACCGGGAAACGAGGCGCCCGTTGTGTCTCCCCGTGCCGTGGGGGCCGCGGTCGCGCGTAATCCCATTTCGATTATTGTGCCGTGCCATCGCGTGGTTGCCGCCGATGGTTCGCTCAACGGATATGCCGGCGGCCTCGACCGTAAGGAGTGGCTGCTTCGGCTTGAGGGCGCGTACGAGGAGTAACACTCGAGCGCTTTGCATAGCCAAGATGCCGTGAAAGAACGGGACATGCTTTCCGAATGGAGGCTCAGACGGAAACTACGTCCCGGAATTCCGTTTTAAAGCGGGATGCGCTTTCCGAATGGCGTTCCAAGCGGAAACCGTGTCCCGGAATACAGCCTCAGAGTGGGACGCCGTTTCCGGCTGAGACCACCTGCCTGGACATCGATCTACGCCCGCTCCTGCAGGGCGTAGATGGACTTATCCATGTTGAACAGGTAAGCCACAACGCAGACGATGAAGAACGCCGGCAGATTACCGAAACCGAAGACCTCGCAACCGATAAGGATGGTCGCGAGCAGCGTGTTGGTGGCGCTGCCAAAGACGGCTGCGTAGCCCAGTGCGGCGCAGAGCTCGACGGGCATGCCGAGTTGAGCCTCGTTATGGCGACATCTTGGTAACAGAAAGGCCCGCGTTCCTCAGAGGCAAGATAGGCAATTCTGCTTCTGAGGTAGATCTCAATTCTGCCGACCGCACTGCCGACCGCATCAAACATTAACTGCCGGAGGGCTCGGTCAAATTCATGCGTGTAGATGATGGTTTCGAATGTTGTGCCTTCGCGAAAGATGGTAATCCCGGACTTGCATTTGGTTTTGTAGGGAAACCAGTAGGCCGACAGTCTGTAGTGGTTGGCTTCGACCAAAACTCGCTCGAGTTCGCTTTGATCAGAGCACTTAAGACCCCTGTTTTCTGTCAATAGTGCTATTTGTTTGTTGATGGATATCCGCGACTTCTGGTATTTCATTTAAGCCTCTTGATAGAAAAAGAGCTGGAGTTGCGCATCGTTGAGAGGCTTTCCAGCTTTAGCAAGACAAACTCATAAGATGCGACGGGCCGCGTCAAGATAATTACCGGACGGCCTAGGAGGCGGCTGGTTGACTGGCCTAAAACCTGATGCACGGGGCGGCGCTCCACGCTATTCAGCGCGCTTGATGGGATGACGAACCACAGTCTTAAGTTTCTCCGGTGCACATTTGCGTGGATCGGAGAGATAGATTTCGTGATGAAAACGGGTGTCTGAGAAGTCGGGGACATAGCCCTGCTCGGTCGTGTATTCATGCATAGCGTTTACGGTCGCCGGCTCGCTGTCGTAGGGTCCGGTATGCATGCATTGAACGCAGAGACCCTCGTCAACTTTAAGCAGCTCGACGGCGGAAAAGTCCAGTTTCTTTTTGGTCGTGGCTTCCGCGACTGCCCAGTCAAAATCATCTCGGCTGACGAAATCGGGCAGGCGGATGCACGAGATAAAGTTGAAATCGTCCTTGCGTACATAATCGATGTCGCCACTCGGGGAGTCTTGCCACCAGAAACCCTCGAGCGGCGGTACCACAAAGTCGAAATAGCCCTCGATACTCCTTGAGCCTTTCTTCGACATCTTGACGGTATAGGCGATTCCGTAAAGCAGCGGCAGGGCGTTTTGATACTCGCCACCTTCGGTATTTGGGTCGCCCTTGCCGCGAACGGCAACGTAGCTCATAGGCGGGACAGTTACGATACTCGGCTTGCTTGCAGGTTTGTAGAGCTCCTTGCATTCCTTCTTAAAGTCGAACGCCATTTTGGCCGCCTTTCTGCGTATTGGCCTGCTTAGATAGCGGAATCATATCATAGAAACGAACAGCTGTTCGAATGATTTGGCTGACAGATTGAGATGCATGCGTTGTGTTTGGCGGTCGGCCTGACCCCGTCGATGATTTCTCTGCCTTCCCGGCGCCTCATCTATGGCTGCCATTTCCCCATATAAAACCTGCCAAAATGAACCTGTCCCTTTTTGGTCGGTGCGAAATGGGTAATACTAAGGAGTTATCCGACCAGATGGGAATTAATCGATGGCTTATATCGAATTCAAAGACGTCATCAAGGCGTACGGCGAGGGCGATGCCCGCATTCACGCGCTCGACGGCGCGAGCTTTACCGTTGAGCGCGGCGAGCTCGCCATTATCCTGGGCGCCTCGGGTGCCGGCAAGACTACGGCGCTCAACATCCTGGGTGGCATGGATACGGTAACCTCCGGCACTGTGACGGTGGACGGGCGCGACGTGAGCTCTGCCAACGAGGCGCAGCTCGTGGAATACCGCCGTGCCGACGTCGGCTTTGTCTTCCAGTTCTACAATCTGGTCCCCAACCTGACGGCGCTCGAAAATGTCGAGCTTGCGGCGCAGATTTGCCCCGATTCGCTCGATGCCGAGCAAACGCTTCGTCAGGTTGGCCTGGGCGACCGTCTTGCTAACTTTCCGGCGCAGCTTTCGGGCGGCGAGCAGCAGCGTGTGTCCATCGCCCGCGCGCTGGCCAAGAACCCCAAGCTGCTCCTGTGCGACGAGCCCACGGGCGCACTCGACTACAAAACCGGCAAGCAGATCTTGCAGCTGCTACAGGACACCTGTCGCAAGCAGGGCATCACGGTCATCATCATCACCCATAACTCCGCGCTGGCGCCCATGGCCGATCGCCTGATCCGCTTTAAGAGCGGCCGCGTGGAGAGCGAGACGGTCCAGCAAAATCCCGTGCCTATCGAGACGATCGAGTGGTAGCGCCCATGGACCAAGATCGCCAAAACAGCCAAAACCACGATACGGAGCACGCAGACCGCGACTGGGAGTTCGCGACCTACCGCACTGCTCAAAGCTCAAACGATATGGTCCCGACGATTTTTCGCCGTGGCATTTACCGCACAATCCGAGGCAGTCTTAAGCGCTTCTTGTCAATCGTGGTCATCACCGCGCTTGGCGTGAGCGTGATGTGCGGCCTTAAGGCGGGCTGCGAGGATCTGCGCGATTCGGTTGACGCCTACTTTGACCAGCAGAGTGTCTATGACATTAACGTGCAGTCGACCTATGGCTTTACGCGCGACGATCTTTCGGCTATCCAAGAGGTCGACGGCGTCGAGACGGCCGAGGGCATCTACACCGAGACCGCCTACACCGCCGTGGGCACAACGCGCGAGCGCGTGGTCGTGCAAAGTCTCTCCAAGGAGAACATCGATCAGCCGGTGCTCGTGAACGGCGATTTGCCCGAGAGCGCCGATGAGGTTGCGGTGACATCGAAGTTCCTGAAGGCTTCGGGCAAAAAGCTCGGCGATACCGTGAGCTTTGCCGCCAATGACGCGAGCTCGTCGAACCAAAGCGCTAAGGACCAGTTTGCCGCGGGCGATTACACCATTACGGCCGAGGTCCTCGACCCCACTGATGTGAGCTCCGACTCGACCGTCAACGACTTTCGCGCTGCTTCGGCTGCGGACTATAGGTTCTATGTGAGCGAGGATGCCGCGACATCTTCCTCCTACTCCGCCGTCCACGTGATCGTCGAGGGAGCCAAGAGCCTCAACTCCTATTCCGATGCCTACACGACAAAGATCAACGAGGTCAAGAGTAATATCGAGGAGATCCGCGACGAGCGCGAGAAGGCGCGTGTTCAGGAACTGACGGTCGACACACCGGCAAGCTTGGATGCGGCCGAGCGCCAGGCGAATATGCTCTTTGGGGTTGAGCAGGACAACATCAATCGCATGGCCGAGGGCAGCGAGGAGCGCGTTCAGGCACAGGCCGATTTGAACCAGCGCCGCGCAGCCGCCGACCAGCAATTTGCCGATGCCCGTACCGAGCTTTCCGATCTGGGCGAATGCACTTGGTACATCCAGGACCGCGATAGCATCACAAGCTACTCGAGCGTGGAGAGCGACAGCTCTTCGATCGAAGCCATCGCCACGGTTTTCCCATTCATCTTCTTTGTCGTCGCCGTGCTCATTAGCCTTACCACCGCCACGCGCATGGTCGAGGAGGAGCGCACGCTCATTGGTCTGTACAAGGCGCTCGGCTATTCACGCGGGCGTATCCTGTCCAAATACGTGAACTATTCACTGTGGGCTTGTCTGATCGGCGGCGTGCTTGGCAACATTGTCGGATTTGTGGGCCTACCACTGTTCCTGTTTACGGTGTTCGACGACATGTACTCGCTGCCCCAGATGTTGCTTTCGTACGGCATCGTGTCCTCGATCGTTTCGGTGGCGCTGTTTGCCGTGGGCGTGGTGGGCGCCACGATTATCGCCTGCCGCCACGAGATGGCCGAGACCCCGGCCTCGCTCATGCGCCCCAAGGCCCCGCGCGCCGGCTCGCGTATCTTGCTCGAGCGCATCGGCTTTATCTGGCGCCGCATGGGCTTTTTGAACAAGGTGGCAGCACGTAACCTGTTCCGCTACAAAAAGCGCGCCTTTATGACCATCTTTGGCATCGCGGGCTGTACGGCGCTTGTGATTTGCGGCATGGGCATTCGTGATACGTCGGTCGCGCTTTCGCCCAAGCAGTACGGGCATATCACGCGCTATGACCTGCTGGCGGTTGCCAATCCCGACGATTTTTCGCAGACGTGCGCGGCGCTCGACGAGCGAAGCGCAGCCAAGGATTCCGACGTGACCGTGACTTCGACGCTGCCGATTATGACCGACAACGTCACCTTTACATTTGGCGGCAAGAGCGAGACCGTGCAGCTGATCGTGGTGCCCGATGACCGCACGAACGACCTGGACGACTACGTGCGTCTCGAGGATGAGTCCAAAGAGCCTCTATCTTTGCGCGACGGAGATGTGTATCTAAGCAAGAGTTCACAGCTGGTACTGGGGATTCAACCGGGCGATACGGCACACGTCCAGGATTCGTCGCTCAACGTAGCCAAGGTCAAAGTCAGCGACATTTCGCTCAACTATCTGGGCAACACGCTTTACATGACGCAGGGCACCTATGAGCGCGCGTTCGGTCGAAGCGCGCGCCTTAACGGCGTCTTTGTGCTGCTTAAGGGCTCGTCGGCCGATCAGATTGCGTTTAGCAAGAAGCTTAAGAGCGACGGTTGGCTTTCGATTTCGAGCACGGCCGAGCATTGGGAGAACTTTGAGGCGAACTTCACTATTATCAATTCCGTCGTGGTGCTCGTGACCTTTATGGCGGCGTGCCTATCGTTTGTGGTGGTGTTTACGCTGTCCAACACGAATATCTCCGAGCGCGAACGCGAGCTGGCGACCATCAAGGTGCTGGGCTTCCGCCGTGGCGAGGTGCACCACTACGTCAACAAGGAGACGTTGATCCTCACGGCAATCGGCGCTGCGCTGGGCGTGCCGCTAGGTGGCTTGCTGGCCAAGAGCTTTACCTACATTTTGCAGATGCCGTCGCTGTACTTTGACGTCGAGGTCGAGCCGCTAAGCTACGTGCTCGCCGTGGTGCTTTCCTTTGGCTTTACGTTTATCGTCAACCTCGCCACCAATCGTACCCTCAACAAGATCGACATGGTCGGCGCCCTCAAAAGCGCCGAGTAACCTGTCCTGGGATTCAAGTTCTAGCGAGCTGCCGACGCGCCCGCAGCAGCATTTTTGCATAAACCGCCCCGCCAAATGCATACTTTGACGGGGCGGTTGCTTTTTGCCCACAGGTACCCCAGGGGGCGCCGTGCAAATTCCGGAGTATTCAGCGTCCCGGGGTCCGCGGGCGCGGGAACGGGTGCACAAAACCGCGCTGAATGCCCTGGTCCTGGACCCCAATGCCTCAAGGACCGATCATTTTTTACAGGATGCGGCCCACAGTGCCTGCCTTTCGCCCAAAATCCAGTATGCAGGCACCCTCGGCTGCTGAATACTCCCAAAAATGCACGCCGCATCCTACCCCAGGCACCCGCAGCAAGAAGACGAATAGCCACGGCCTCCCTAGTTACCGCAGGAGGCCCCAGGGCTTACCTCCCAAATCTTTCCGCAGGACGGAAGGACCCCGCCGCGCGAAGCGCACGGCGGGGTCCTGACATGTCCGAGGACGATTTGGGAGGTAAGCCCTGGGGGCTCCGATGGGGGCGGTTCCAGCCGAGGCTATTCGTCGCCGAAGCTGATGCCCAGCGCCTTGGCCTCGCGCACCAGATCACTCTGGGGGTCGACAAACTTGAGCTTGCCGGCGACATCCTCGAGCGGCATGTGGCACATTTTGCCGTCGCGCAGGGCAATCATGTAGCCAAACTCGCCGCGCAGGCAGCCGAGCGCTGCCTCGACGCCGCACTGAGTCGCAAAGATGCGGTCCTGGGCGTCGGGCTGACCGCCGCGCTGCGTGTGGCCGGGGATGGCGACGCGGGTCTCGCGACCGGTCTTGGCCTCGATCTCCTTGGCGATGTCGTACACGATTGACGGGCTCGTGCGCTCGGCGAGCTTCTTCTTGTACTCCTTCTTGGACAGCGCCGCGTCCTCCTTGGAGATAGCGCCCTCGGCGACGGCCACGATAGTAAAGCGGCTGCCGGTCTCCATGCGATGCTCGATGGTCTTGATGACGTTATCCATGTCGTAGGGAATCTCGGGAATCAAGATGACATCTGCGCCGCCCGCGACGCCGGCATACAGCGGGATCCAGCCAACCTTGTGGCCCATGATCTCGATAACGAACACGCGCCCGTGACTCGACGCGGTGGTGTGGATGTCGTCGATGCACTTGGTAGCGACGTCGATGGCGCTCGTAAAGCCAAACGTCAACTCGGTGCCCCAGGTGTCGTTATCGATGGTCTTGGGCAGCGCGATAACGTTGAGGCCCTCTTCGCGCAGGCGGTTGGCGGTCTTGGTGGAGCCGTTACCGCCCAGCATAAACAGGCAGTCGAGCTGCAGCTTATGATAGGTGTGGACCATTGCCGGCACCTTTTCGACGCCGTCGGCCTCGGGAATGTCCAGGCGCTTGAACGGCGTGCGGCTCGTGCCCAGGATGGTGCCGCCGCGGGTGAGGATACCGCTAAAATCGGCGGGCGTCATGACGCGGAACCTGCTGTAGATAAGGCCCTGGTAGCCGTCCTCAAAACCATAGATCTCGATAGGTTCTTCGCTATTGGTCATAAGCGTTTTGACGATGCCGCGCATGGTGGCGTTGAGCGCCTGACAGTCGCCGCCACTGGTAAGAAGACCGATCCTGAGCATGATGAATCCTTCCGGGCAAGTTATAACATGCGCATAAGTTTACCCCCGCACACTGTTGATACGGGGGTAAAACGTGTTAGCTCAAGCGTATGGAAATGTAAGCAACGTCAGGGAACGTAAGGTCGACGGGCCTGGCTCCTTACAGTGCGAAGGCATCGACGTTGCCCCAGTGGCGGCGCAGCGTGATGGCGGCAGCGGGCTCGGTATTGTCAAAGACGACCGACCACTGCGTGTTGCTGGTGATGTCTTCCGGATTGGGCTCTTGCGCCGCAGCGCGCAGGGCCTTCCAAGCGACTGTCTCGTCTTGGGCGCCGGCATGGGCGTCGAGGACATCGGCGATTGCGACGGCGCGCTCTTTACCATGGCCCAGCTCGCCATTCTTTTGGTTGGGCAGCACTTCGTCGCCATAGCAGGCGTAGAAGTTTGTAACCTGGCGTACAGGAGTCGCTTTGAAAGCGCGGTCCGGATCGCGCGGATCCCACTCTACTACGCGCGCGTCACCGGCGGCGTCGTTGATAAAGAAGTGGTAATCGCGTCCGGCCATGGCGTGCATGTCGTGGGCGGAAAGCAGGTCGACGGCCTCTTGCGTGGTAGCCGCGCGGTCGAGCACCAGGCGGATGGCGAGCGAGGTATTGATGGCGGGGCGTTGCGTGTCCTGGTCACAGGGCTTGGAATCCAGGGTGAGTACGGCAATGGACACGCCGCATTCGTTAACACCGTCGAGCTGGGCAAACGGGCCCATCAACGCCGCGGCGCGTCCGGTGATGGAGTCAAGCGGAGTGTTGGCGCCCAGGTTATTGAGGGCGGCAAACCCGATGGAAGCATAGCCGCCGCGTGGGTGATTGCGCACCAGCAGCGCCGAGGTGTCGTCCTTAAAGTTGTAATTGCGACCGGTGCGCACGCGGCCTTCGGCATCTACGGCGACAAAAGCGCTGCAGGCAAACTGGGGCGCCTGGACATGTGCCGGCACACCGGGCAGCACCTGCGCCACCACGGCATCGATGTAGGCCTGGTCGTCGCGCACGCCAGCGGCGATGATGCGATCAAGATCGTAGTCGTAGGCGATGTCGATTGCGTACAGGTCATAGCCATCCGCGTAGCCGGTCAAGCGTTTGAGCGACGCGGCGGACTTGATTTGCTTGTGATAAACGATACCGGTGGCAGCGGCAAGGCCGACGGCGACTCCCGCGACACCGCAGGCGATGGCAATGTTACGTGGCTTCATGACGGCTCCTCTCGTCCTGTTAGCGCAATTGTCGCAAAAGGAACGCGGGCATGATGGCTCAAGTTGGTGAGCGGCGCGGGATTAAACATGGAATGAAGAGTGCGGCGCTGGCGTGGCGGGGTATGCTGGAGGGGACCATCAACCCAGCGAAAGGGGAGAGCATGACGGATCAGGAAACGCCCGAGCGCGCGCACGTGACGGCCGACGATATCGAGGCCGCCAACGACCTTATCGACTTTATCGAGGCATGCCCCAGCATGTTCCATACGGCGGCGACCATTATGGCCGAGCTCGACGAGGCGGGCTTTACCTACCTGCCCGAGAACGCGGCATGGGACATCGAGCCGGGCGGGCGTTATTACACGCAGCGCAACACCTCGAGCGTCGTTGCCTTTAAGGTGGGCGAGGACCTGGCTGCTACGTGGGGCGAGGACGGCGTTGCCGGCGACTATCATTTTCAGCTCACGGCGTCGCACAGCGATTCGCCGACGTTTAAGGTCAAGGCTGTGCCCGAGCTCGACGGCGCAGGCGAGACGCTGCGTCTGAACACCGAGGCCTACGGCGGCATGATCGACTACACCTGGTTCGATCGTCCACTGGCGCTCGCGGGCCGCGTGCTGGTGCGCGAGGGCGACCGTATTGAGAGCCGCCTGCTTGCCACCGAGCGCGAGGTTGCCATTATTCCGAGCCTTGCCATCCATATGAACCGTGGCGTTAACGAGAGCTTTGCTCCCAACCGAGCCGTTGACCTGTGCCCGCTCATCAGCGCCGGTGAACTCAAGCAGGGAGATTTTGACGCTCTGATTGCCGATGAGCTGGACGTTGAGCCCGAGCAAATTTTGGGCCGCGATCTGTTCCTGGTCAATCGTCAGGATGCGCGCATTTGGGGCTGGGCCGACGAGTTTATCTCGACGCCCAAGCTCGACGACCTGGCCTGCGCCTACACCTCGCTGCAGGCATTTTTGGGTGCCGAGAACGCGCGCGACGTTTCGGTCTTCTGCTGCTTCGATAACGAGGAGGTTGGCTCCGAGACCAAGCAAGGAGCCATGTCGACGTTCTTGGCCGACGCGCTGCGCCGCATTAACGGATCACTGGGCTTTGACGACGAGTCGTACCATCGCGCCCTTGCCGCCTCGATGCTCGTGAGCTGCGACAACGCGCATGCCGTGCACCCCAACCACGCCGAGAAGTGCGATGTTCGCAACCAGGTCGTACTCAACGGCGGTATTGTCATCAAGGAAGCCGCCAACCAGCACTACTGCACCGATGCCTTTAGCCGCGCGGTGTTCCAAGCCATCTGCGATGACGCCGACGTGCCCACGCAGGCCTTCGCCAACAAGAGCGATATGGCGGGCGGTTCGACCCTGGGCAACCTGTCGAACATGCAGGCGAGCATGCATGCCGTTGACGTGGGCCTGCCGCAGCTTGCCATGCACTCGAGCTACGAGACCGGCGGCGTGCGCGACGTGATGTACGCCATCCGCGCCCTCACGGCCTTCTACGAGCGCGACCTAACCATCAACGGCGCCGAAAGCGTGGAGCTCTAAAATCGACCAAGATGAGATGACAATTTTGGCAGGTTTTATCTGGGCAAATGCTTCAACGCCAACGACAAGACGGAACTGCTAGGACTTCATAGGCAGAGCCTGCGCTAGTCAGATCCCGCAGGTCGAATAAAAGTCAGCGAGAGCCCGCCGTTTGAGCCAAGGTGCCGTGAAATGAAAAGGCGCTGACCTTCTGGTCGCGCCTTTAAAATTGAACGGCAGATTGGCCAAACGGCGGGCTCGCAGCGTCGGCTCATTACGCCGTTTGTAAAACGGCGTAATTCTTAATGTTCGATCCAGCAGCGCAGGGTTTCGCCGGCTTGCAGGTGACGCAGGTTCTCTGCGGCGATGTCGACAACGTTGTTGAGCGTGGCGGCTAGGTGGAACCAGCCGGAGACGTGTGGCGTGATGAGCATGTTGGGCGCATCCCACAGTGGGCTTGTTTCAGGCAACGGTTCGGGGTCGGTGACGTCGACCGCGGCGCCGGCGAGATGTCCCGACTCCAGGGCGGCAACCAAGTCGTCGGCGACCACAAGGTCGCCGCGGCCGCCGTTGGCAAAGAAGGCGCCCGGTTTCATCGCGGCGAAGAACTCGGCGTTCGCCAGGCCGCGGGTCTCGGGTGTGCTGGGCATAAAGGATGCGACGATGTCAGCCTCGGCCAGGAGCTCGGACAGGGCATCCATACCGTCCATGTCCTCAAACACAATGGGGTAGACGAGCGGGTGGCGCTTGATGCCGCGGACGTGCGCACCCATGTTGCGGCAGAGCGTGGCAAAGTGGCCGCCAATGTCGCCCGCGCCCAGCACCAGCACATTGGCGTTTTTGAGCGAGGTGACCGGCCCCAAATCCTCCCAGCGATGCTCGCGCTGCAGGTCCTGGTAGCCGGGCAGGCGCTTCATCATGGAAAGGACCATGGCAAACATGTGCTCGCTCACGGCCTGACCGTAGGCGCCGATCGAGCAAGACAGCTTGGCTTCAGCCGGCACGGTGCCGGCGGCCAAGTAATCGTCATAGCCGGCGGTCTGCAATTGCAACAGCTGGAGATGCTCGCATGCGGTAAGCAAGGCAGGGTCTATGTTGCCCAAGATCACGTCGGCGTTGGCGACCTGCTCACGCGTGATGGCGCCGGAGCTCGTGTAGATAAAGTCCTCGCCCGGAGCACTCGACTCAAGAATTGCGCGATGGCGGTCATTGATGGGCAGCAAAACCAGGATGTTCACAAGCAGTCCTCTCCGCTCGACCTGCCAAAAGGGGACAGGTTTATTTTGGCAGGTTTTATCAGGTAAAACGCTATAAAAACGCCGGGCTTTGCGATGGTTAACATATCCATCGCGAAGCCCGGCGCATCCACGGCTACCAGCTCAGCAGCTCGTAGCCGTCCTCGGTCACCACGAGCTGTACCTCGCACTGGGCCGAATCGCTACCGTCCTTGGTGCGCACGCACCAGCCGTCACCCTTGCTAATCTTGATGTCGGGCGCTCCGGCATTGACCATGGGCTCGATGGTAAAGACCATGCCCGGAGCCATGATGGTGTCCACATCGGGCGCCTCGGTGGTAAAGCCCACAAACGGGTCCTCGTGGAACTCCTTACCGATGCCGTGTCCGCCGTACTCGCGCACCACACTAAAACCGGCGTCCTCGACCGTCTTTTGCACGGCCTCGGCCATTACGGACAGCGGCAGCCATGG
This sequence comes from uncultured Collinsella sp., assembly GCA_902495525.1. Lineage (GTDB taxonomy): Bacteria > Actinomycetota > Coriobacteriia > Coriobacteriales > Coriobacteriaceae > Collinsella. Next base: position 44,277 of record CABUXL010000005.1, on the reverse strand, counting down.
CTTGACGGCCGCCAGACCCGCCTCCACGCTGGCGCGGGTGACGTCGACCAGGCGCTGGCGCTCGGCAGATACCTCGCCGATGCAGAACATACGGCTCGAATCACTAAAGTAACCGTCCAGGATCGTGGAGCAGTCCACGTTGATGATATCGCCCTCATGCAGCACATCCGCATCGCAGGGGATACCGTGGCAGACGACGTCGTTGATCGAGGTGCACACGCTCTTGGGGTAACCCTCGTAGTTGAGGTCTGCCGGCGTGCCGCCGTGCTCGACGGTGTAGTCGTAGATCATCTGGTCGATCTGGTTGGTGGTCATGCCTGCGGCGATATGCTCGCCCACATAATCGAGCACGCCCACGTTGATGGCGGCCGAGCGCTTGATGCCCTCGATATCGGCGGGAGTCTTGTAGAGCGTGCGAGGCAGAACCTCCCAGCCCTCTTCCCACAAGCGCTCGAGGCGCTCATCAAAGGCGCTATGGCATTTCTTGTATTTCTTGCCGCTGCCGCACCAGCAAGCGTCGTTGCGGCCAGGCACGGGTCCTTTGTCATACATGGCTAACTTCCTTTCATCCGCAGCTAGTATAGCCCACCCACGCGTCCATAAAAGTTGCGGTGATATAGTTCCGATTTAAGCGGTTTAACAGCATAAATAGGAACTATATCACCGCAACTGATGGAGCGGGATGGCGGGCACTAGCTGCTACGTGGTTTTGCTAGTAACTCACCTGGCAGGGAATGCCGAGGGCGCGTACGCGTGCGGCAATGGCGTCGAGCACCTCGGGCGCCGCTTTGGCAAGGCCGGCGACCGGTGTCTCGCGCGCTACCGTGTAGATGGTCGCTTCTTGTGGGCGAATGCGCTCAAGCGCCGCGAGCCAGGGGGCAACGTACTCCTCGCCGGTGTTGTCGATGAGCTTGCCCTGATACTCGCCGGTCAAAAAGATCGTCTGGATAATAACGTGACCGTCAAAGCTTGCGAACGTTTCGATCTGGTGCTCGACGTCGTAGGGGCCAACAGGCTGGTCGAGCAGCTGGATAAACGTCGGGTCGACGGTATCGAGCTTGAGGATGTTGTCGTCGACCATCATGAGCGCGTCGTGCACCTGGGGGCGGTCGGCGCGCGTGCCGTTGGAGAGCACGGCGATCTTGGAGTTTGGGGCAAGCTCGTCGCGCAACGCGACGGCGCCGGCGATGGCCTGCGGAAACTCCGGTGCGGCAGTGGGCTCGCCGTTGCCTGCGAAGGTGATCACATCGGGGAGCTCGCCCTCGGCTGCCATCTCGCGCAGCTTTGCCTCGAGCGCGTCGAGTACCACGGCAGCTGTGTTGTACGGCTCATGACAGGGGCGCTCGGCGTTGAGGCCGTTTTCGCAGTAAATGCAGTCGAACGTGCAGATTTTGCCGCTGGCCGGCATCATGTTGACGCCGAGCGAGAGACCAAGGCGACGGCTGCGAACGGGCCCAAAGATGGGGCTGGCATTCAAAAACGTAGACATAGGCATATGCTCCTCAAGACAATTGTGCCTAAGCATAGCATCGGCTCCAAAGCAAGGTGCGGGCTCTTGCTTTACAAGTTTCGTTTTTTCACGTCGCTCATTATGCCGTGCCATGAAAAGCCTCGGGTCGGGTAAAGTTAATCTGTTAACAAGGCGTAAGGCAATGCGGGTCCATCCAACCGCACTGACGTGCAACTGGATGAGCATTGATGATGGGGGCACAACATGGATTTTACGGTCGAGAATGCGGGCACCACGATTGCCTGTCGCGAATATGCCGACCCGGATGTGTCGCCTGATGCTCCTGCCTTGGTGTGCGTGCACGGCGCTTGTGTCGACGGCACATTTTTCGACGGCATCGCTTGTGAGCTCAGTCGCAACTACCGCGTAATTGCCTACGACCGCCGCGGCTGTGGTGGCAGCAGCGATGCGGCAGACGGCAGCTATGATCTTGCCGCTCAGGCCGCCGATCTGCAAGCCGTGATCGAACACGTTGGCGCTCCGACAAATGTGCTTGCGCACAGCGCCGGTACGTTGGTGGCGCTGGAACTTCTTCGTACCGAACCCCATTTCGTCGCCCGTGCGATTCTGCATGAGCCGGCTGTGTCGGCCGAAGGCGTCGGCATGGGCGCAGCCCCGGTTTTGCTCAATATGATTGCGGCTGGAAAGGTTTCAAGGGCGCTCCGGCTTTTCTTGGGAGCCCTCGGCGACTTGGATCCCGAGGCTCCTGGGACGACCGAAGCGGAAGCCAAACATGCCCTGCGCAATGGTCGTTGCTTCATGGCCAATGAATACGGGATTACTATGACCTGCGTTCCCGATTGGGATAGCGTTCGCGCGTCAAAAACGGTGGCCGCCGTGCTCCTGGGCGAGCTTTCGATTGGCACGCCCCGCGAGGCTGGCACGCGAGCGGCTGCCGAATATCTCGATTGCCCTCTCGTGACGATCCCGGGCGCGCATAACGGTCTGCGCGATCGCCCCGTTACGGCGGCAAACGCCGTTCGCGATGTCTTGGAGCGTTAGCACGCTCGATGACCTGCGGGGAGGGGGGGACTGCTAGCGTTTCGTCATTGTTAACGAATGCGCCCATAACCGCGCGCCCGCGGCTCCATTACCGCCGTTTGCCAGGTCATAAAAATGTAACGATAATCGCGCGTTTGCCTGCAGTTGTTAGATGTTACCCTTGTACCATTTGATATGCACCGTTGCCATGCGAAACTATCGAAAGGGCCCCATATGCTCAATAATCACGAGGTCAATCTAACCGACGAGGAGGCTGCCGCTGAGGTCGCCCGCGTCGCGAAGACCTACCCCGTGGTGCGTTTGCTGTCGGCCGATCAGATTAAGAGCGAGCCTAACTGCCTGCTCGCCGGCGATCGGTGTCCTTGTTTGCGCCAGTCGAGTCTTGAGGCTTTGGCAGACTCCGATGAGGTGTCGGAGCAACTGCTCAATGATGGCACTGAGTACCGCGCTCGCCTGCGCCCTCTGAAGGTCGAGGGCGAGCCTCACGTCCTGCTGATGGTGCGTCCGATTGATGAGCAAGAGGCTGCAGAAGAGGACCTTGTCTACACCGACGTGCTGACGAATGTGCGCAATCGCCGATATTACGAGGAAAAGCTCCGAAGCGCCCGCATGAATGCCGGCGTTGCGATGATCGACCTTGATGATTTTAGGGTCTTCAACGATACATGTGGCCGTCATGCCGGCGACCTTGCGCTCGGTGCTGTGGCGACAGCCATACGCAGCGGAATTCGTTCGACTGACGAGCTTGTGCGCTATGGCTGCGACAAGTTTGTGGTTGTCATGCCCAATATTCCCTCCGATGACTTCACCCGTCGCCTGCATCAGGTGTCCGATGCCGTTCGTTCCACGATTATTCCGGGCCATGAGTACGTGAGCTTGACGGCATGTGTTGGTGGCGTTCGCATTCATGGCGAGACGGTCGATGAGGGCGTTGGCCGCGCTGCCCAGTTATTGAGCCGCGCTAAGGCAAAAGCCGGTACGGTCGTGACCGATGCCGATTCCATCGAGGCCTTCCAAAGCGAAAAGCCCTTGGTGCTTATTATCGATGACTCCGAAATGAACCGAGCCATTCTCAGCGAGATGCTCAAGGACGAGTATTGCATCCTCGAGGCCGATAACGGTCGTATAGCGCTCGACATGGTCGACCGCTATGGCGATGAGTTGTCGCTCGTGATGCTGGACATTGTCATGCCGGGCATAAGCGGCTTTGAGGTGCTGGCCGATCTGTCGCGCCGAACGGGTATCGACAATCTGCCTGTCATCATGATTTCGAGCGAAGATTCCGATGATATGGTTCTGCGCGCGTACGAGCTGGGCGCCTCGGACTATATCAACCGCCCGTTTGACTCCCGTATCGTGCGCCGCCGCGTAAGCAACACCATCCGCCTGTACGCCAAACAGCGCCGCCTGACGAGCCTGCTGTCCCAGCAGTACAACGAGCGCGTCAAGAACAGTCGCATGCTCATCGACATCATGGCCGGCGTCATGGAGCTTCGCAACGGCGAGAGCGGCAGGCACGTTACGAACATCGAGAAGCTGACCGAGCTGCTGCTTGGCTGTCTGGTCCAGCGTAGCGGCACGGTCCCCCTCGACAATGAGGAACGCTCTACGATCGCCCTGGCTTCGGCGCTGCACGATATCGGCAAGATGTCGATTGACGATGCGATTCTCAACAAGCCCGGACGCCTCACGCCCGAGGAGTTCGAGATTATGAAGACGCATACCACGATGGGCGCCGACATGTTGCTTGAGCTGGGCCGCCATCACGTCGGCAATGCGCTTATGGAATATGCGTACCAGATTGCGCGTTGGCATCACGAGCGCTGGGACGGCAAGGGCTATCCCGATGGCCTTAAGGGCGACGAGATTCCCATTGCCGCGCAGGTGGTCTCGGTGGCCGACGTGTATGATGCGCTGACGAGCGTGCGCGTGTACAAGGACGCTATCCCGCACAAGGAGGCGATCCAGATGATCCTGGACGGTAAGTGCGGTACCTTTAGCCCACTGTTGCTCGACTGCCTGCTCGAGGTACAAGACCGTATTGCCGAGACGTTGGCACGCCCCGCCGACGTTGTCGCGTTTCCCACGATTTAGTTTGAACAAAGGAGTTTTTAATCCATGATTTCCATGCGTGAGGCGTATGAGAAGATCGGCGCTAATTATGATGACGCGTGCGCTCGGCTGATGGGCGAGGAAATGCTTGCCCGCTTTGCCCTCAAGTTTTTGGATGACGAGAGCATGGACAAGCTGGAGGCCGCCATGGCGGCAGGAGACGCCGAAGGTGCGTTTATGGCAGCGCACACGCTCAAGGGCGTGAGCCAGAACCTGGGATTCGATAATCTGTACGAGCCGGCGGTCGTGGTGACCGAAGCGCTGCGCGGTGCCGATGCCGTTGACGGCGCCCGCGAGGGGATGCATGCGCTGCAGCAGCAATATGCGGCTACGATGTCGGCCCTGCGCGAAGCGGCTGAATAAGAGCTTGCGAGCCTTGGGTTGCGTGCCGACCACATATAGGTAAAAGGGCGCCCCGCCGGACCATGTGGCCGGCGGGGCGCCCTTTTGTGTTGTGCTGTCCGTGAACTAACGGGCCTGCTTAACCTTTGCCGCTGCCTCGACAAACGACTTCCACAGGTTAAAGTCGGTCTCGAGCGTCTGCCAGGTGTACTCGGGATGCCATTGCACGCCCAGGCAGAAAGGCTGGCCTTCGACCTCGATGCACTCGGGAACGCCGTCGGTTGCCTTGGCGACCAAGCGCGTGCTTTTACCCAGACGGTCGACGCAGCAGTGGTGTGCGGAGTTGGTCTGGATAAGTCTGTGCCCGCCAACCGCGCGCTCCAGAAGCGAGCCCGGCACGACCTCGACGGGATGTACAGGGTCGTTGAGCACGTGGGTATGGCGCCACTGCGTGCGCCCCTCGCGAGCGCCCAGGCTCGGTACGTCCATGCACAGGGTGCCGCCAGTGGCGACATTGAGCAACTGCGTGCCGCGGCAGGTGGTAAAGAGCGGCTTTTTGGCACGGAGCACCTCGCCGACCAGCTTAAACTCAAAGCTATCGCGAATCTCGCAGCAGAGGGTGGGGTCGTAGGGTCGATCATCGCCCCAGCGCTTGGGGTTGACGTCCGGGCCGCCGGGAATGGCGATGCCGTCGGCGATATCGACGTAATGACGGATAACCTCAATGTCCTCGGTGATGGACATCTGCAGCGGCAGGCCGCCGGCGGCAAGGATGGCATCGACAAAGACACTTGCGATCTCCTCGTTGGGGGAGAGCGTTTCGCTCAAAAACGGCTTCGCCTCTTCCCAGCGCGGCGCGACGAGGATGAGTGGGCGGTCGGCGGGGGCGACGTCGACGTGCGGGGTGTAGGACGATGAGGTGCGGGTTCCGATCATGGTTGCGGCTTTCGAATCCGGGTGGACATGGCACAGGGGTGGCGCGGGGCAAACGTTACTGATGAATTTGCCCGCGTGGCAATTGGGTTAGTGGCCCTTGATGGAGTTGAGGAAGTCCTGGGCGCGCTTGGTCTGGGGATGGTCGAAGAACTCGTCGGGTGTGCCGGTTTCCACGATCTGGCCGTCGGCCATAAACACGACGCGATCGGCAACGCGGCGGGCGAAGTTCATCTCGTGCGTAATGACGATCATCGTCATGCCCTGCTGGGCCAGACGGACCATGACCTCGAGCACCTCGTTGATCATTTCGGGGTCAAGGGCGCTCGTGGGCTCGTCAAAAAGCATGGCCTTGGGTTGCATGGCAAGCGAGCGGGCGATGGCTACGCGCTGCTGCTGGCCGCCCGAGAGCTGTGCGGGCACCTTATCGGCCTGCTCGGCAACGCCCACGCGGCCCAGCAGGTCCATGGCGCGCTCGCGGGCCTCGTCCTTGGAGACACCCAGCACATCGACCGGTCCCAGCATGACGTTCTGCAGTACGGTCATATGTGCGAACAGATTGAACTGCTGAAACACCATGCCCAGTTCGGCACGCATGCGGGCAAGATCCTTGCCTTCTTGCGGCAGGGGCTCGCCCTCGATGAGGATTTCGCCCGAGTCGATGGTTTCCAAGCGGTTGATGGTGCGGCACATGGTCGACTTGCCCGAGCCCGAGGGGCCGATCACAACGACGACCTCGCCGCGGTCGACCGAGAGATTGATGTCATTGAGGACGTGTAGATCGCCATAGTGCTTATCGACGTGTCTGAGCTCGATCAGCGGCTGATTGCCGGTGGAAGAGGTGCTCTGTGCCATGGTGCTCGGCTCCTTATGACTCGAAATGGTAAAGCGTTAGCGGATGATGGTCGCGCCGGTCTTGTGCGAAACGTAGACAGCGGCCTTGTTGATCGCGACGTTGATGAGGATGTAGATGATCGCGATAACCAGGTAGACCGACACGAGGGCGTCGTAGTTGGTAATGAGCACGCGGGCATTTTGCATGAGGTCGGGGTAGCTCACCACGTAGGCGACGGTGGTGTCCTTGACTACGACTACAAGCTGCGAAATCAAGGACGGAATAATAAACCGAATAGCCTGCGGCAACACGATTTTAAAGGTGATTTTAGCTTTGGAGAGACCGAGTGCCTGGGCTGCCTCGACCTGACCGCGCGGCACGGCGTTGACGCCGGCGCGGAAGATCTCGGCAAGTACACCGGCTGCAGCAAGCGCGACGGGAAGCGTGAGCATCCAAAACGACGGCAGCGCGATCTTGTACTGGGGCAGCACCAAAAAGAAGAAGTAGATGAACAGCAGGCTCGGCACGCCGCGGAAGAAATCGGTGAGCACGCGGCAGACCAGCTGCAGCGGCTTGATGCCGCTGGTGCGGCCGAGCATAAGGGCTAAGCCCAGTACCAGCGCAATGACGCCGGCAGTGAGTGCGACTTTAACGGTGCCCTCAAAGCCGGCAAGCAAGAACTTCCAGGTGGTGAGGTGCGTAAAGAAATACCAATAGTGGACCGAAAGCTGGCCGGTCACATAAAAGCGCTGCAGTACCAGGGTGGCGAGCGCGGCGACAGCAACAAGCGAGATGGCGGTGCCGATGCGAATCTTGGCGCGCATCTTGGGGCCGGGAGCCTCGTAGAGCGCATCGCGCATGGTAAGTGCAGGGGAGGAATGCTTGCTCATCGGAGGATCCTCACCTTCTTATCGATGTAGTTGCCAATGTGGCTCACCACAAAGGCCGTGCCCAGGTAGCCGAGTGCCGAGATAAAGAACGCGGCGACGCCGCCGAGCGAGCGGGTATTGATGTAGCTCACCACGCCGGTGAGCTCCTGCGGTTTAAGCGGTACCTGGCTGCCGAGCGCGGTGGTGAGCATGACGGCGATAAAGAGGTTAGTCATGGGCAGCACGCTCGAGCGCAGCGCTTGCGGAATCACGATCTTGGCGAGGATGCGGTTAAAGCTCATGCCGAGCGAACGTGCGGCTTCGACCTGACCGACGCCGACGGTGTTGATGCCACTCATGAAGTTCTCGGAGCCAAAGGCCGAGCCCAAAAGGACCGTAGCGACGATAACGCAGGTGCGGTAGGGCAGAACGACCTTGAGCGGCGGCAGCGCGTAGACGACGATGATGAGCAGCGCGATGCCGGGGATGTTACGGAAGACCTGGACATACAGGTCGCCAAAGACGCGCAGCGGCTTGAGCGGCGACACGCGCATCACAGTGACAGCAACGGCCAGCACCATGGCGATGGCAAACGACTCAAGCGTCATGCCCCAGGTTGCTAGCAGGGCGTCGATATAGTTCTGGCCATAGAGCGACCAGAGCTCGGAGAGACTCATGCGGACCTCCCGCCGATAAGGAAAGGGGCTCCCGTGTGTACGGAAGCCCCGACAACTCAGTGAGGAAACAGTTTACCGCAATAAAGCGCATCATGCGTTTCCGTATGGTTTCGTTGCGGTCGTTACCAGGCTCGCTGCCTAGGCCCCGATCTCGGGCAGCTCGGGAACATTGGTGTCGCCCGTACGGTCGCCGATGCAGATCTGCCACAGCTCAGTCCAGGTGCCGTCGTCCTCGATCTTCTTAAGGAAGTCGTTAACGAAGGCGACGCCGTCGGAATCGAGCGGCAGGCCAATGCCATAGGGCTCCTTGCTGCCGAAGGGCTTGCCGGCAATCTTGTACTTACCGGGCTCGCGGACCAGGGCGCTCTGCTGCATGTTGTTATCGATGACGTAGGCGTCAACGCGGCCCTGTTGGAGTGCCTGGCGGGCCTCCTCGTCGGTCTTGAACTCCTGCTGGCTGGCCTTGGGAGCGAACTCCTCCAGGATGGCAGGGCCGTTGGAGCCGGACTGGACGGCGACGTTCTTGTCGGCCAGGTCGTCGACGCTCTTGATGTCGTCGTTATCGGCGAGCACCAGGATGGCCTGCTGGGTGTAGTAGTAGGGGCCGGCGAAGGAGACGAGCTTCTTGCGCTCGTCAGTGATGGTGTAGGTGGCAAAGACGGCGTCGACCTGGCCGTTCTGCAGGACGGACTCGCGCGTGTCCGAGGTCACCTGGGTGATCTCGACCTTGTTCTCGCCCAGAATGTAGTTGGACAGGAGCTGTGCGATACCGGCGTCGAAGCCGCGGGTCTGACCGTCCTTCTCGTTGAGGAGGGAGAAGAGCGTGGAGGTCTGAACGCCACCGATCTTAAAGACGCCGGCGTTCTTGACGGCCGTCGCCCAGGTGCTGGCGGCGATGGCGTCATCATCGGCCTTGGGGCCGTCGTTGACGAGCTTGTCGAATGCCTTGGCATCGAGCGTGGTGGAAGCCTCGGTATCTGCGGAGCTCTTGGAGGAGCCGGCGGCGGAACCCTTGTCGGCCTCGGCGCTGGTGTCAGAGCAGCCGGCAAGACCAAAGCCGGCGACGGTTGCGAAGGTGGCGGCGACGAAGCCGCGGCGGTCGAGAACGACCTGCTGGGAGAGGTTCTTGCTCATAGTAGAACACCTTTCTCAATAAAATCCCTAGCGGTTGAGTAGAGTTATACCCCATTGCGTTCAGACGGGTCAACACGAAATAACTCAGAAACATACTTGTCTTATGGGTAATTCAACCTACCAAAAAGGGACAGGCACCTTTGTGGTGGTTCTGGCCGATGCAGCGGCATGCCTTACTGTTTTGTCTCGATCTGTAACATCTGCAGCCGTTTTTGCCGAGTGACTGTTACAGATCGAGATTATCTCCTTAGGGGAATTCGAATGTCTCAATCTGTAACATCTGGACGGGCAAAAGGTCTCTATCTGTTACAGATTGAGACAAACGTCGGGGACTAAGACGTCTTGTCTCGATCTGTAACAGTTAGACGGGAATTCGGGCCCTAGATGTTACAGATTGAGATAATCGCGTCGCGAAAATAAAAACCTCCGCAGGGATGCTTTCCTTGCGGAGGTTTTTTACTCGTTGAGTAGCCTTACGGCTTCGGCGGCCATGTTCTCGACCGTCATGCCGTTCTGTGCGAGCAGTTCGTTGGGGTCGTAGCGGTCGGGGAAGCCCTTGGCGATGCCAAAGGTGCGCGTGCGCACGGGCGTGCAGGCCAGGTAGCACGCCACGCGCTCGCCCCAGCCGCCGTCCAAGATGCCGTCCTCGAGGGTGACGACAACACGATGCTCGGCGGCAAGGCTATCGAGGAACTCACGGTCGAGCTCGGTCGCAAAGCGCGGGTTGACGAGTGTGGCCTCGATGCCGTACTCGGCGGCCAAGCGGTTTGCCACGCGCTCGCCCAGCTCAAAGAAATCGCCAAGCGCGAGCACGGCAACGTCGCGACCTTGGCGCACCACGTTGTAGCGCGCGATGCCGTAATCGGTGTCCTCGGCAGGTGCCAAATCGGGGCGGCTTACCAGGCCAATACCAGGCACACGAATCGCCACGGGATGCTCGCGGTGGTCGAGCGACCAGCTCAGCATGGACAGGTATTCCTCCATGCAGGTCGGCGCTAGGTAGTGCATGTTGGGAAGAGCGCCCAGCATGGAAATATCAAAGAACGAAAGGTGCGTCTCGGACGTGGTGCCAAAGATCGACGCACCAAACACCAAAATGGTTGCCGGGGCGTCGTTGAGGCACAGGTCGTGCCACAGCTCGTCGTAGGCGCGCTGCAAAAACGTGCCGTACACACCAAAGACTGGCTTGGCGCCCGAGCGCGCAAGCGCGGTGGCAAAGGTCACGGCGTGCTCCTCGGCAATGCCCACATCGACGAACTGTTTGCCGGCGGCAGCGCGAAGCTCGGGTGTAAAGCCCATGATGTAGGGTGTGGCGGCCGTGATGCCCACGACCTGCGGATCGCGCTCGATGGCGGCGCTGAGCGCCTCGCCCGTAATGTCGGCGTAGGTGCGCGGCGCAGGCTCGCTCGGATGGCCCGGGCAGAGCTTGCGGCCGGTCGCCATGTCAAAGGGGCCTACGTGATGCCAGCGCTCGGGGTCGTTTTGGGCCGGCTCAAAGCCCTTGCCCTTGGCGGTGGAGACGTGCAGCACGATGGGATGATCGATATTGCGCAGTTCCTGCAGCGCATCGACGAGGGCCAACACGTCGTTACCGGCGTCCAGATAGCGGTAGTCGAGCCCCATCGCGCGGAAAACGTTGCGCTCACAGGTGCCGTTGCTGGCGCGCAGCTCGGCCAGATTGCGATACAGGCCGCCATGGTTCTCGGCAATGGACTGGTCGTTATCGTTGACGATGATGATCAGGTTGCTATCGAGTTCGGCGGCATTGTTAAAGCCCTCAAACGCCAAGCCGCCCGAAAGCGAGCCGTCGCCAATGATGGTGATGACGTTGTACGCATCGCCCGCCAGGTCGCGAGCGTGCGCTAGGCCGCAGCCCAGGCTCACCGAGGTCGAGGTGTGACCCATGGCGAACAGGTCATGCTCGGACTCGTCGGGATTGGCAAAGCCAGAGGCCTCGCCAAAGCGCTCCGGATCGATATAAGTGTACGCGCGCCCAGTCAGCGCCTTGTGGGCGTAGGTCTGGTGCGAAACGTCAAAGACAATCTTGTCGATAGGGGAGTTAAACACGCGATGGAGCGCGACCGTAAGCTCAACGACGCCCAGGTTGGGGGCAACGTGCCCGCCGACGGCGGCGGAGCTTTCGAGGATGGCGTGGCGAATCTCGTCGCAGAGCTGTGGGAGCTCGGCACGATTAAGAGCCTTGACGTCCTCGGGCGTTGTCGTTTGCGTAAGCAGCATCGTTGTGGGTTACTCCATGCGAATCGTGCGCCGGCACTCCCTTGGCCGGCACAATTGCACAAGACAGTCTCGCACATTTTGGCGTTTGATATGTGACGGCGGCGCGGTAATTCGCCAACTGGTGGGGCAAAACGTTTTGTCCGATGCCATACTGATGTGTTCCATGATGTTTTTATCGATTGTGCACAAGCCGTGGCTTGCCGCCGTGAGCCGCTGGAAGGAGGCAGCATGTCCGATGCCGTTCGTGCCGAGAAAATCGCGTGCGAAGTAGACCATGCTGCCCGTCAACTGGCGCAGGCGGGCCGTCTGGACCTGACGCACGAGTTTATCCAGCATGGCGATGTGACGGTGTATGCACATGTGACTTCGGTAGCGCGCGCGAGTCTGTCCTTTGCCGAGCACTTGGGCCGTGCTGGCATTTCGGTCGACCGTGCCTCGCTGCTGCGCGGGGCCCTGTTGCACGATTACTTTCTCTACGATTGGCACGATTCCGACCCAAGCCATCGGCTGCATGGCTTTCGCCACCCGTTTTTTGCCCTGGCGCGTGCGGAAGAAGATTTTGAGCTGACGCCGCGCGAGCGGAATATTATCGTGCGGCATATGTTTCCGCTGGTGCTGGTGCCGCCGACGTGTCGTGAGGCATGGATTGTGTGCCTAGCGGATAAATGGTGTGCTCTGCGTGAGACGGTCGCCGGCCGCCTGCCGCGCAAGGACGAGACGGACGATAGCGCGAGTAAAGCATCGAGCGAAAAGAGGAGAGGGTAGACGGTGGGGACCGCGATTGATACTGCGTTTTGCGGCGCGACGCTTGCCGCCTGCCCACTCTCGGCACTGGTGCTCTCGTTTGCCTTTTACGGGTTTTGCGGTTGGGCATGGGAGTCGACAGTATGCGCCATGCTCAATCACGGACGATTTGCCAACAGTGGCTTTTTGCTGGGGCCGTGTTGTCCTATCTATGGTGTGGGCGGCATTGCCTGCTGGCTGCTGTTGCGCGGGATTCCGGATGCCTCGAGCCAGTTTGTCGCTGCAGCGCTCGTATGCAGCGTGATTGAGTACGGCGTGGGCGTGCTGTTGGAAAAAACAACGGGCGCTCGCTTTTGGGATTACTCGCACCTGCCGTTTAACCTGCACGGACGCATCTGTCTGTACTGGGCCTGCGCGTTTGGCTTGGTGCGTTGTGTATTTGCCGTTTAGTGGAGCCGGCATTGCTGGGGCTGCTTGGCCATCTGCCGGTGCTGATTGTGCGACTGTCCGCCTTTATCGTCGCGGTCGCGATGATGGTCGACGCGGTGTGCTCGTTGGCGAGCTGGCGGCGTCTGTCTGATCAGCTGGAGCGCGTCCGGGCCGACCTTGCCGACCGCATCAATGAGTCGCTTGCCGATGCCTCGGACTCAATGCTCGAACGTATTCCCGATTCTACGATTGACTCGGTGGCACAGACGCACATCCGCAGCCGTGCCGTTAACGCGTGGCTGGCGGAGCTGGGCGATGCGACGCTCGATGCCCTGCGCGAGAAGGCTTTGATGCCGACGTTTATCGCGGATGGTGCTCGCGGCCTGGCGCTTGCCGCCCGCCGCGTGGCCGATGCCGCGCCGAACATGCCACGTCCGTCGCTCAGCCGTCGCCTTGCCGGCAAGCGCATGAGTCGTCCGGTGCCAAGCGTGTCGCTCAGCCGACGCGACCTGCGCTTCTTCAATGCCTTCCCGCGCTTGCGCATCAACCGCTACGAGGGCGTCATCCGAGCTACCGACCTCCGTGACCGAGCCCGCGAGCTGTTCCGCCACTAGCCGGGACGGGCACGCTCACGGCTTCCTTGCTCGCGTATTTCCCGTCCGTTTCGCGTCCGTTGCCGCGCCGTTTCCAAGATTGCGGCACCGTTTCCATTCGACAACGCTGCGTTTAACAACGCCGTATCTGGTCTACACCAGTTGTCCCTCAGCCGCATTATGGGCGCCGACAACGTTCATGCGACCAAGGGAGAGCGAATGTACGATACGGGTTCGACAACGTTTATGCTCATCTGCACCATGCTCGTGTTTTTAATGACACCGGGTCTGGCGTTTTTCTATGGCGGCCTGTCCAGGCGCAAAAATGTCATTAACACCATGCTCATGTGCTTTGGCGCTATTGGGCTGGTTGGTGTGCTGTGGATTGTTGCCGGCTGGTCGCTGGCCTACGGCGGCGACGGTTCCAGCCCGTTTATTGGGGGCCTTGACCAGCTGCTGTGCATGCCGGTACTCAACCAGGTGCTTCATGCGGCCGAGGGCAATGCTGCGGACGGTGTCGTCTACCCTCAGATCATCAACATCGCCTTTCAGATGGCGTTTGCCATGATCACTGCCGCTATCGTCACGGGCAGCCTGGCCGGCCGCGTTAAGTTTGGTGCCATGGCGGCCTTCCTGGGCATTTGGCTGCTCGTGGTCTATGCGCCGCTTGCCCACATGGTTTGGGGCGGCGAGGGCTCCTTTATCGGTGACATTATCGGCGCGCTCGACTTTGCTGGCGGCGACGTGGTGCACATTTCGTCCGGTCTTACCGGCCTGATCCTTTGCTTAATGCTCGGCCGTCGTCGCGGTTTTGGCATGGTGAGCTATCGTCCGCATAACGTGCCGTTTGTGGCGTTGGGCGCCGGCCTGCTTTGGTTTGGCTGGTTTGGCTTTAACGGCGGCAGCGAGTTTAAGGCCGATGCCGTGGCGGCGCTCGCCATCCTCAACACCGTGACGGCCAGCGCAGCGGGCATGGTCTCGTGGCTTGCCGTCGAGCGCGTGCATACCGGTCGCCCCACGCTGGTGGGCGCCAGCACCGGTCTGGTTGCGGGCCTTGTGGTGGTCACGCCGGGTGCGGGCTTTGTCGAGCCGTGGGCAGCGCTGGTCATGGGTCTGATCGTATCGCCCGTCTGCTATCTGGCTATCAGCCATCTTAAGACCAAGTTTGGCTACGACGATGCACTCGATGCGTTTGGTTGCCACGGCATCGGCGGCATCTTGGGCGGTGTGCTCACGGGCCTGTTCTGCGTGCCGGAGCTCTCGTGGACCGGTAAAGGTGGCCTGTTCTACACGGGCGACGTGTCGCTGCTCATCTCGCAGATTTTGGGCATTGTGGTGACGGTTGCTATTGTGCTGGTGCTCGATTTGGTGATCGCCGCAGTGGTCAAGGCGCTGCTCCACGGCAGCCTGCGCGTGGACGAGGCCGACGAGGCGCTGGGCCTGGACGCGAGTCAACACGGCGAGAGCGCATATCCCTCCTTCTCGGGACTCGATTAGCAGCTTCCCCAAGCACCGCACCTTGCCGTTCAATCGTCGCTCACGTACTTAAGTACGCTTCGCTCCTCTTTCACGGCAATCTGCGGCACTTGGGAAACCTGCTAAGACCAGTCAGTTGATTTTTATGATCTCTGGGGTTAGTTTGCGGCACCTGGGAAACCCGCGTCATTGAATGGCAATTCATTTCTTTGATAAAGAGAGGAATTCATTATGAAAAAGATTATGGCTATCGTGCGCCAGGAGAAGCTTGAGGTTCTTAAGGACGCGCTGTTTGCTGCTGATGTTCGTGGCATGACTATCAACCAGGTGCAGGGCTGTGGCGCGCAGCATGGCTGGAAGGAATACGTGCGCGGCAACGAGTTGCTTGTCAACACGATCCCTAAGGTACAGTTCACCCTTATCTGCGCCGATGAGCACGTCGATGGCATTGTCGACATCATCTGCAACGCCGCTCGCACCGGAGCCGTCGGCGATGGCAAAATCTGGGTCGAGCCGGTCGAGGAAGTTATCCGCATCCGTACCGGCGAACACGGCCCTTCTGCGGTGTAGGACAATCTTTCGCCTGACGGGCGTGCCCCTCTTGGGACGCGCCCGTTCTCGTCTACAATATCGTGCAGACGAAGGAGAGGCATGCCCATGATCAAGATGTTTGCGAGCGACTTAGACGGAACGCTGCTGAACGCCCTGCACGAGGCGGATGGGACCATCCGCCGTGCCATTCGCGAGCTGACCGAGGCTGGCCTGCATGTGGTTCCCGCGACCGGACGCTCGACGTTGCCAATCGGCGAGCATGGCTTTACAGGTCTGGCACTCGACGCCTGCTGCTCCAACGGATCCATCGTGCGCAACAGCCACGGCGAGGTGCTCAAGACCTGGACCATCGACCCGCAGGTTACCGAGGAGCTGCTCAAGGCGTTTCCGAACATTTGCTTCGACTGCTCCACGCCCGACGGCATGTTCTCGAGCGGTTCGTTCGAGATGCACCAGGCGGGCTTTAAGAAGGACAGTCCTATCAAGCGCATCGTGATGCGCGGCATGCGCGCGCGTGGCGGCTATCATGAGGAACAGTATTTCGACCAGTCGATCGGCGACATCCTGCGCCACGATGTGTGCAAGATCAACTGCCGCGTGACCTCGCCCGAGCTGGAGCGTGACCTTAAGGCGTATCTGGCCGAGCGCTCAAACCGCGTGGTCAACGCGCCGTTCGATCCGGTGATGTTCGAGATCACGGATGTGGCGTGCAACAAGGGCGAGAGTGTGGCCTGGCTGGCGGGCTACTACGGTATTGCCGAGGACGAGGTCGCGGTTTACGGCGACGGCGGCAACGACATTGCCATGCTCAAGCGTTTCCGCCACAGCTACGCAACCAAAAACGCTAGCGATGCAGCTAAGGCCGCCGCGAGCGCGACCATCGGCAGCTGCATGGTCCACGCCGTCCCCAAACACATGCTCGCCACCATGCATAAGCAAAACTCCCGCACCATCATCGAATAATGTGACAAAGGGACAGCCCCTTTTTCATGAGAACCCTGCACCTTTGGCATGCGAACATATATTCGTATATATAACTAAGTTTTGATAGAATCGGTATCGTTGACGGCAGCTCCATATGTCGGGCAGCGCCCTCCATCTGATGGGAGGTGATGCCCATGACCGATTTGATTGATTTCGTGAGACTTCTGACCGCTTTGGTCCCGTTCTTCACGGCGCTTGTCGGCCTTTCCGAGGCACTCAAGCAGCGTTCGAAGCGCAACAGAAGGGGTCGCCGCCGCTAAGGCGTTGACCCCCTAATGCAAACAACGGCGCTGCCCAGCTTTCCAGAACTTGGGCTGCCGTCGACACTATTCTACCCACGAATGACATTTTGGACAATCGGTAATGCCGCTCTAAAAGCCTGGCACAACCGGCACAACCTAGGCGGTCGCTGGATGTGACAAAGAGGCTGCCCCTTCGTCACATTCCAAATATTGCCTTTACGTGTTGATGCACACGGTGTGCAATAATACTCGCACTGTGCAATAGCGTACAGGTTGAGTAACAAGGAGGACGCTTGTCCCAGCTCGAAAAATGCGACCGCCGGTCCCTTCGCTCGCAGCGTGCCCTTCGCCAGGCACTTGCCAGCGAGCTTGCCGAAAGCGGCGATCTTTCGCGCATTAATGTCGCGTCGCTCACCGAGCGCGCTGGCCTTACGCGCCGCACGTTCTATTCGCACTACCGCGATATCCCCGACTTTATCAATCAAATCGAGGACGGCTTGCTGGCCGAGATCCGTGAGCGCATTGAGCTCATCACCGCAGCTCAGCTGCCCGATCTCTATCACAACATCGACGAGCTCGAGCCGGCACCCGGTTCGGTTGAGCTGCTTCGCTATCTTGCGGCTAATCGCGACCTTATCGGGGCCCTACTGGGCCCGGGCGGCGACCCCGCCTTTATTAAAAAGATCATCGATACCGCACGCGAGGCCGTGGTGCCGCGTGCACAGACGGGCATCTTGGGCCTGGCACTGGGCACCTTCTTTGACTACTACGTTACCTATGTCGTGAGTGCCGAGGTCGGCCTGATTCAGCGCTGGTTTGAGCGTGGGCTCACCGAATCGCCCGAGACCATGGCGCGCATTATGACGGTTATCGCCTTTGTGCGCCCCGGCGACCTGTATGGCCAACCCATCGATATCAACGTGCCGGAATACGGCATGAAGCTATTGAATCTGCAGCTCGAGGACGCGGTCGACACCACCGCAACCGTCGAGTCCAACAACTAAGAGGAGAGACAATGAGCAAACTCGTCGAGGGCATCAAGGACCGCATGGTCGCTGCCGCACGCGAGGCCGCGCCCGCCGTGGTGGACGCCGCGCAGAAGGCCGCGACCGCGGCTGCCGAGAAAGTTGCCGAGGCAGTTGCCGATGCCAAGAACGTGGCAGGGGAGACTTCCGTCGTCAGCGAGCCCGCCACCGCCGCTGAGCCCGTAGCCGCCGCCCAGGCCCCCGAAGGCGCGATCTTCAACCCCGACAACGCCCACGGCAACCTGCACCTGGGCATCGACGTGGGCTCCACTACCGTTAAGCTTGCCGTGCTCAACGACGACAACCAGATCGTCTACGCCAAGTACCAGCGCCATCACACCGACGTCCGTGCCTGCGCCCGCGACCTGTTCGAGGGCGCTGCGACCGTGCTGCCGACGGCCCAGATGACCTGCGCCATTACCGGCTCGGGCGGCCTGCTGCTGTCCCAGTGGCTTGACTTGGAGTTTGTCCAGGAAGTCATCGCCAGCAAGCGCGCCGTCGAGACCCTTATCCCGGCCACCGATGTCGCCATCGAGCTGGGCGGCGAAGACGCCAAGATCATCTACTTCGACAACGGCATCGAGCAGCGCATGAACGGCACCTGCGCTGGCGGCACGGGCGCGTTCATCGACCAGATGGCCACTCTGCTGCACACCGACGCGAGCGGCCTCAACGAGCTCGCGGCCAACGCCACCACCATCTATCCCATCGCCAGCCGCTGCGGCGTCTTTGCCAAGACCGACGTGCAGCCGCTGCTCAACGAGGGCGCCCGCCCCGAGGACGTGGCCGCCTCCATCTTCCAGGCCGTCGTGACCCAGACCATCTCGGGCTTGGCATGCGGTCGCCCCATCCGCGGTAACGTCGCCTTCTTAGGCGGCCCGCTGCAGTATCTCTCCGAGCTGCGCCACCGCTTCTACCTCACGCTCAACCTGGACGAGGAGCACCGCATTGTGCCCCAAAACGCCCACCTGTTTGTGGCGAGCGGCGCCGCCATGGCGCACGAGTCCAACAAGCTCAGCACGTTCCCGCAGCTCATCGATGCTATCGATGCTCTGGGTGACACGCAGGGTGCCGAGGTCGAGCGCCTGGATCCGCTCTTTGCCACCGACGAGGACTTCGCCGATTTCAAAACCCGCCACGACCAGGAAGTCGTCCCCAAGGGCAAGCTCGACGGCTACGCCGGTCGCGTGTTCATCGGCATCGACGCCGGCTCCACCACCATGAAAGCCGCGCTCGTGGGCGAGGACGGCCAGCTGCTGCATACCTGGTACGGCAACAACAACGGTGACATCCTAGGCACGGCCAAGGTCATCATGGCCGATTTCTACAACCACATCCCCGCCGGCTGCACCATCGGCCACGTGACCACCACGGGCTACGGCGAGGCGCTGCTCATCGAGGCCCTCAAGGCCGACTCCGGCGAGATCGAGACCGTCGCGCACCTGCGCGGCGCCAAGGCGTTCCTGCCGGGTGTCGAGTTCATCCTCGACATCGGCGGCCAGGACATGAAGTGCCTGCGCGTCAAGGACGGCGTGATCGAGCACATCATGCTCAACGAGGCCTGCTCGTCGGGTTGCGGTAGCTTTATCGAGAGCTTCGCCGTGTCTATGAACATGGACGTGCGCGCGTTCGCCAACGCTGCGATCCATGCCAAGGCCCCGGTCGACCTGGGCAGCCGCTGCACGGTCTTTATGAACTCGCGCGTCAAGCAGGCGCAAAAGGAAGGCGCCACGGTGGGCGACATTGCGGCCGGCCTGTCCTATTCCGTCATCAAGAACGCCCTGTTCAAGGTCATTAAGCTGCGCGACCCCAAGGAGATTGGCAGCCAAGTGATCGTCCAGGGCGGCACCTTTATGTCCGACGCCACGCTGCGTGCGTTTGAGCAGCTCACCGGCGTTCATGCCGTGCGTCCCGACATCGCCGGCTGCATGGGCGCCTATGGTGCGGCCCTGCTCGCCCGCGATCGCGCCGGCGCCGATGGCACCTCGACCATCCTTTCGGCCGAGGACATCGCGCACCTTACCGTGACGCAAAAGCATGTCCGCTGCGGTCGCTGCTCCAACAACTGCCAGCTCACCGTCAACGACTTTGGCGGCGGCAGGCGCTTCATTACCGGCAACCGCTGCGAGAAGGGCGCCGGCCACAAAAAGCAGAAGACCGAGGCCCCCAACCTCTTCAAAAAGAAAAACGAGCTGCTCTTTAACCGCGAGGTCCTGAGTCCCGACGAGGCCCCGCGCGGCACCGTCGGCATTCCGCGCGCACTCAACATGTACGAGAACTACCCCTTCTGGCACGCGTTCTTTACGCGCCTGGGTTTTAGCGTGCAGCTGTCCGACCAGTCGAGCAAGAAGACCTACCAGGCGGGCATCGAGTCCATGCCGTCCGAAAGCGTGTGCTATCCGGCAAAGATGAGCCACGGCCACGTGATGAACCTCATCGACCGCGATGTCGACTTCATTTGGATGCCGTGCGTGCGCTGGGAGCGCAAGGAGGATCCGACCGCCGGCAACTGTTACAACTGCCCCATCGTCATGAGCTACCCCACGGCGCTGGCGCTCAACATCGACGAGATCCGCGAGCAGAATATCGAGTTCCTGTACCCGTTTGTGCCCTATCACGACAAGACCGAGCTCAAGCGCCGTCTGTACCAGGTGCTCGCCGTCGACCGCGTGGCCGATGCACAAGCCGGTCGCGGTCGCGTGCGTGGACCCAAGATCACGCGCTCCGAGGTCGATGCCGCCGTCAACGCTGCCTTTGAGGCCGATGCGCGCTTCCACGAGGACATCCAGACCATGGGCGAGGAGGCTCTTAAGTGGGTCGAGGACCATGGCGGTCACGGCATCGTGCTCGCCGGCCGTCCCTACCACAACGACCCCGAGATCAACCATGCCCTGCCCGAGCTTATCTCGAGCTTTGGCTTTGCAGTCTTTACCGAGGATTCGCTCGCGCATCTGGTAAAGCCCGAGCGTCCGATTCGCGTTGTTGACCAGTGGATGTACCACAGCCGCCTGTACGCCGTCGCCCGTTTTGTGACGATGCGCAACGACCTGGACCTGATCCAGCTCAACTCTTTCGGCTGCGGCTTGGACGCCCTGACCACCGATCAGGTGCAGGAGATTCTGGAAGCCAGCGGCAAGATCTACACCGTGCTCAAGATTGACGAGGTGTCCAACCTGGGCGCCGCGCGTATCCGTATCCGCTCGCTCATGGCAGCGCTCAAGGACCAGGAGGCCGAGCGCTTGGCCGAGGCCACGGCCGCGGGCGAGGCCTACGAGCAGGGCGATGCCGCGCCGGTGGCGCCCTCCACGGACGCCCCCGCGTTCGCGAGCCGCAAGTACACGTTTGAGGCTCAGCGTGAGAGCGCATCGACCGCGTGGCCCAAGGTGCCCTTTACCGAGCAGATGCGCGAGGAGGGCTACACCATCCTGTGCCCGCAGATGGCGCCGATCCACTTTGACCTGGTCAAAGAGGTGTTCCGTGGTGCTGGCTACAACTTGGAGCTGCTGCCCTCGACCGATCACGACGCCGTCGAGGCCGGTCTGCGCTATGTGAACAATGACATTTGCTACCCGTCGATCCTGGTGACGGGCCAGATTATGGAGGCCATCGAGAGCGGTCGGTACGACCTGTCCAAGACCGCTGTGGTTATCAGCCAGACCGGCGGCGGCTGCCGTGCCACCAACTACATCGCACTCATCCGCAAGGCCCTGCGCGAGAGCGGTCACCCCGAGATCCCGGTGATCTCGCTTTCGGCCGTGGCGCTCGGCGAGGACAACCCTGGCTTTAAGATTACGCCGGCGCTGCTCAAGCAGGCGGTCTACGCGGTGCTCTTTGGCGACGTGATGATGCAGATGCTCTACCGCTGCCGTCCGTACGAGGCCACGCCCGGTGCCGCCAACGCGCTCTACGAGGAGTACATGGCGCGTGCCCGCAAGCTGGCGCCTAAGTTCAACCGCCACAACTACACCAAGCTGTGCCGCGAGGCCATCCGCGCGTTCGACACCATGCCGCTCGTGGGCGAGGGCACCAAGCCGCGCGTGGGCGTGGTTGGCGAGATCCTGGTCAAGTTCCATCCCACGGCCAACAACCACGTGGTCGATGTCATTGAGCGCGAGGGCTGCGAGGCTGTGGTGCCGGGCCTGCTCGACTTCTTCCTGTACTCCATGAGTAACGCCGAGCTACAGAAGGACGAGCTGGGAAGCTCTGCTACCACGCGCGCTGGTATGCAGGCGCTCATTAAGCTCGTGGACTGGATGCGCACACCGGTGGAGGAGATGCTCGAAAAGTCCCGCCGCTTCGAGGCACCCGAGCGCATCGGCACCATGGCCGACAAGGCCCGCACGGTGCTTTCGGTGTGCAACAACATGGGCGAGGGCTGGCTGCTCACGGCCGAGATGCTCGACCTGATCGATCACGGTGCGCCCAACATCATCTGCACGCAGCCTTTCGCGTGCCTGCCCAACCACGTGGTGGGCAAGGCCGTGATTAAGGAGCTGCGCCGCCAGCACCCCGAGAGCAACATCGTCGCGGTGGACTACGACCCCGGCGCGTCCGAGGTCAACCAGCTCAACCGTATTAAGCTCATGATTAGCGTGGCCAAGGAGAACATGCGCGCCGGCAAGGGCTTTAAGCTCGAGAAGGTGGCGCCGCTCACGATGGACGAGGTCACCGGCCAGATGCGTGCCCATGATGGCTGCGTGAGCTGCGGCTCGGTCGATGAGAGTGCTGTGGCGTCGGTCGCTGAGCGCCTGGGACGCGGTGTGAAGTAGCTAAATTATTCCGACGCTAACAGCGGCTTGCCGAAATAACGTGTGAGGCGCGGTGGCGGCCATCTGGCTGTCGCCGCGCCATCTTTCTTTGGCTTGGTCTGGGGCGGTGCTGACAATGAATGGTGCGGTCAGTGCTCGGCTCAACCCGCTGAGAAGGTGGGGCTGAGCCATTTATTTCGGAAGTGGGGCACAGGCTTGCGGGTGGTGAGTGGGTCACTGATTTGGCAAGAGTCTGTCAGGCCCTCGTTGTTTTCTCTCGGAATACTTCAAAACCATGGGCTGATCCACGCTTCTGTTCTGGCGGAATACGTTGCTGTTTTGCATGGAATTAGCATGCCCGTCATATTCAGCTGGAAAGGTCTCCTCTTTCAGCGCTTTTTAAACATCGAGAGAGCTGGCGTGCCTCAAGTTGAATGCAGCTTATCGCGTGATGAGTCTGCGCTTGGGTATCGTTTGAATTTGAAACGCAGTAAAAAGGGATTGATATTCTGTCTTGTTCGCCTAGGCAAACGATTTTTGCTGGATAGCCTATCCTGAATTGAGACGCTTGTGAGGCTATGGTCAGAATAATCCCATGCTTATGAATCAGAAAATCGGACAAATTTTGCTGGTCTGCTAAGTTAATATCCTCGTAGGAAGGGGAAAGGCCCAGATGGTTAAATACTGAGTTTATTCTCTTTCGACAATATCGAATGTCACAGGTGTTTGCAATTGGATATCGAGCCACCGCGTTTAGATTCGCCGTTGCGTGACTAGCTAATGGGTGACTGCTTTCAACTAAGAGGTTGACTTCGGCATTCAATAAAAAATGTGATTCAAAAAGATTGGTGTCTACTTGTCCAGCGACAATTGCAATGTCGATTTGTCTGTCAAGTAGAAGGGATAAACACGTTCCGCCGTCGTCATATCTGGAAACAGCAAACTTACCGCCCTTATACTTTTTCGAAAGCCTGTTCAGTGTGGGCTGGTTGAACCAGCTTGCGAGTATTGGTGCTAGTCCGACTGCAACGCGTGTCAAACGTGTCTGGGTTATTTTTATCTTTTCACGCGTGATTTGCGCATACGCTTGAATTCCCTCAATTGAAGCTAGTACATCTAATGCTATAGGAAGGATTTCCTCTCCATAGTTTGTTAGATGTAGAATACTGCCTCTTTTTTCGAACAGCTTCAGACCAAGTTCAGATTCCAATGCTCGAATGCCTTTTGAAACAGCTTGCGGCGAAACGCTTAATATAGTTGCTGCATCCGAGTAATTCTGATAATCAAATACCTTTATGAAATACTGCAGCTGAACGACATTCACCAGAATTTCCTTCGGTTGAATTTCTAATCTGTCTAAGTGTAAATTAAATAATGTTAAACAAGGCAAACAAATTGTTTCATCTAGTACAAAAAGTTATCAAACAGCTTTTGACTTTTTGACCAAAGTATAACTAGGCCTAGAACGAGAAAGGAGCCATTGTGGATTGGATACAGCCAACTCAAACACCTAACGATATTGCTTTGCTATCAAGTTGGTGTCCTTGTCAGGGCGCAAAATGTCAAGGGCGCTGTAATCCCTGGGGGATGTGTGCTGTGTACACGGGCGGGAATTGCCGCGCATTTCAACATTGCGGTATACACGTTAGCTAGGAGCTCCGATGGAATATATTCAAAAGCCAGTGAATACTCAGATGCCTGCTTCGTCTCGAGATATTTCTACGTGTGTGTCCTGTGCAGCACATATTTGTTGGAGTTATTCAGGGGGAGGACCGTGTGGCCTGAGGATCTGCATTACCAAATTTTGTGGCTGGAATTACTCCTAATGGCAGGTTGAAATATTGAAATATGCAACGGAGTAGAAATGAAACAGTCTCGCTTTAATGTAATCGATAAAGGGAATCAACCTACGCTGGCATATAACTCGTACTCTGGTGCAATCGTTGCGTTGGATGCAGAATACGAGAAGGGGCTTTTTGAGAATGGAGCTAATTGCCCTTCGGAAATTGTCGATAATTTGACGGACGCGGGGTTGTTGGTTCCCGACGGACTTGACGAGATCGAACATTTAAAAGAGATATCGTTGGCCTGTCGCATGCAATCAAAATCACTTTCATTTACGATAGCCCCGACATTGAATTGTAACTTCAGATGTCCGTATTGTTATGAGAATGGCAAGCGTTACGGCTCAATGAGCGACCGATGCGTCGATCAGGTAATAAAGCATATCAATGGCATGGTTATAGACAATCAGGCGGAAAGTTTGCAGATTGCCTGGTATGGCGGCGAGCCTTTATTGGCGATTGAGACGGTGGAGAAGATTACGCGCGGAATCCGAAGTGATGAAATCTTATTTAACGCCAGCATGGTGACCAATGGCTATTTCTTAGATGGGAAAACGGCGGAGTTGCTTGCGAAAAATGGGGTTACGCACGTTCAGGTAACTGTCGATGGTCCGCCTGAGATACACAATCGAAGAAGATGTCTTCCTTCTGGCGGCGATACGTTCAACCGTATTATTGATAACGTAAAAAGGGCTAGTGCGTACTTTGATGTCATCTTAAGAGTCAATGTTGATCCGTCGAACGGTGATCAGATTGATCGTTTGGTTGATTCGCTTGATCGTAAAGGTCTTCGTAATAAAGTAAAACTATATTTAGCGGCAGTAGATGATATAAATGGGACGTGCGCTAACTCTCCATGCTATTCAGAGGATGAATTTGCTTCGATTGAAGCATCCTGTCTGTCTCGCTACAAAATGACAGGGTACATGGATCCATTTCTTCCAGGCTTTAATCCGACCATATGCGGAGCCGTCAATAAATATTCAGAAGTTATTGGCCCAGACGGTTCCTTATATAAATGCTGGAATGAAATAGGATATTCCGACAGAAGCTATGGGAGCATCTTTGAAAATGAAACGAGTAGCGCATCCGAAGTTTCCATATGGAATGCTTACGACTTTTGTTCAGATTCAGAATGCCTTAACTGCTCACTTCTTCCTATGTGCATGGGTGGCTGTCCCTTCACCAGGCTGTATGAAAATAAGACAAGCTGTGTATCCGCAAGAAAGAACTGTATAAAAGTAATGAGGGCGGCCTATGATCTCAAACATAAGAAGTGATGCGGATTCAACGGCGATCTTCGACTATCTGCCATATTTCAGACTTGGGTTTTCTTCCCAATTGCTTCTGGTTATAGCCTTTACGTTGTGCTTAATAATATCTGGAATGATGGCCTCTGTATCCCCGCTGCTCACGAGCGCTCTGGTTGATAATATATCTAAAAAAGCTCCTTATGGTGCTATTAAGATTGACAGTGCGTTAATTGGTTTCGCGGCATTAATCGATATTGTTGTCAGCTATTTAAGCACCCTTCTTTCAATGCGGATAACGACCGTGGCTGCATTCTCGATTGCTCGAAAAAAAATCGATGAGCTCGTGCGGATGCCTTTTGAGTTGTTTTTTGAGCAGGAGTCTGCTGAAAAAACTCAACAGATTTGTTCAGATGCCAATACTGTGGCGTCCTTCGGATTGTCGATGCTCCAGACGGTACTCCTTGCGATTGTCCAGCTAGGTATCAGTTTATTTTTTCTCTATGGATGTTCCACAGCGCTCTTTTGGGTTTCCGTGACATTTTGCATCTTGTATGCAATTGCATATGCTTCATTTAAAAAACCGCTTTTTGTTTCAGGTCTGACCTTTAAGGAAGAGCAGTCCCTGTATTTCGGAAAAGTGGAGTCCCTACTTGCGCATCAGAGATTTTTGTATGTTAATGCGCTGTTCGAAAGAGCATTGAAATCCATAGATAGCTATTTTTCGTCTTTGCTGCACGCCGGAGTCGCCTATCAAAGTGTCATTTCGAAATTTCAGGCAACTGATTCCTTTGCTGCGGCTGCGTCCCAGGTGACCATTCTTTTGATTTCGGCTTTTTATGTAATGCATGGAAGCATGAGTGTAGGCCAACTTGTTGCTGTTTCGAGCTACATGGCTTTAATGCTATCTGCCGTGAGGTCAATCTACGGTATAGGTAGCAGCGCACAAGACTGCTTCTCATCGATATCCCGTCTAAATGCCTCTAAAATGCCTTCGGCTGCTGCTGGAGAGGAGCTCTTGGAGATCGATTACATCGAACTGCATAATTTCGGCTTTACATTAAATGGAAAGTGTCTCTACAGCAACTTGAATGTCAAGTTTGAAAAAGGAAAGCTCTATGCTCTTGTAGGGATTAATGGCTCGGGCAAAACGACCCTTGCGTACTTATTGATGGGTTGTTTCAATTCGGATTACGTTGGAACTATTTCCTACAACGGTAAGGCCCAAGAAGAAATCAACTGTGAGCTCCTTAGGCAGAAGCTAGTTTCGTTTGCTGAACAAACTCCGATATCAGTAAAGGATATTCTTTGCGATAGAAACTTTCCTTCTATCGAAAGGAAGAGGTGCGGAGGAATGTCTCCCGGGGAACTGGAACAACTGGAAATTAGGCGGGTCTTAGAAAAGAAGGCAGACGTCTATTTATTCGATGAGCCAACAGCATCACTCGATATTGCTCATAAAGAAGCTCTGATAAAAGCTATGAAGGAAATGCGAAAGCACAAGATTGTCATTGCAATTACACACGATATGGACCTAATAGATGCTAGTGATGAGGTGGTAGAGCTTGGGAAAAGCGACTGAAATAATGCGCCTGGGGGCACGTTATCTACTGGGCACGATGGTTGCTAGCGTGCCGTGGGCTATTTGGGTTATTGCAAAAGGATCCCCCGCTTGGCTGTGCTCTACAGGGGCGCTCTTTTGTGCGTTGGTAGTCTATCTTTTTGCAACTCGGGGCGCTGTTTCTTGCGATAAGCCCAAACGGCGTGGGATTCTTTTGGGATGGCAGTTCATTTTCATCGTATTTATTATTATGGCCTTTATGCTCGATATAGGTGGAAAATCAATATCCAGATGGGTATTGGTCTGTTCGGTTTCAGTTTTGCATGAGCTGTTATTTAGGTACGTATTTTTATTTGAATACACAATCGTCGGAATAGTTCGGCCGTTTTGCATAAGGGCATTTATACAGTCGATGCTATGGTCATTGCTTCTCGTGACTCAACAGTGTTTAATCGGGGCACCCACAAATTACATCATTGCAATGATGGGGGGCTATCTTTGTTTGGGCCTTATTTTTGCGCTGCTCGTGCGAAAAACAGGGACAGTGTGTCCGTCTCTTTTAGCCATGATGTCTCTGGATTTTATCAACATCCTAGCTCTTTGAGTTACGGACAAAATCTTCAAAATCTTCAGGTGTTGGCACCATGGCAGATAAAGCCCGCACGGTGCTTTCGGTATGCAATAACATGGGCGAGGGCTGGCTGCTCACGGCCGAGATGCTCGACCTAATCGATCACGGTGCGCCCAACACCATCTGCACGCAGCCCTTCGCCTGCCTGCGATTCGGTTAGCGAGGATGCCGTGGCATCGGTCGCCGAGCGTCTGGGGGCGGCATTAAGAAGAAACATGCCTGCTTTAGGCTGGTATGAGAAAAACGGGTGGCAGCCATACCGGCTGCCACCCGTTTTTACTGGATATATGTTGCGTAATTGGCCTTGCCGGCACCTTTCGCGGACTCGGATTTCGGAAGTGCGGGGAAAAACTCCGAATTTCCGAGCACACGGCTCTTTTGCACCCTTGTGACCTGCGGTTTTGTTGCTAAAAAAGTCGGTCTGGTCGGCGGCGCTCAGTTTTTCACCGCACTTCCGAAAACCGCGGTCTCGCAATATGAAAAACGGCCTTCATAACTCTGGGTTAATGGATAAGTGTGGCCTTTCGCCGTATATCACTGTCCGTTTATGGAACCTATCTCCAACGAGTCGTAGCCAAATGGTTTAATGTTAGAAACACATAGTTGCCGGCGGGCCGCGGGTGACGTTTGCTTTGATATCGGAGGTACCAAGTATGTTTTGCACTCCGTTCAACAAGTATTGGTCTGGCTAACATGGGTCGCCGTGCTACTTCGATAACCCTTGCAGTGGTCTGCCTGGCTGTGCTCCTGGGCGCTACAGGGCTGTTTGCTATAAGCCGAGAAACGTCCTATATGCAGGAATGCGCTTCCGAAGGGTTTGCCATTGATGGTTACTATCGGGATGACAAAACGAGTCGGGAAACCCTGGCTTTTCTTGAGGAGGACAACTGTCGATGGCAGCTGGTCGATCAAGACGGAATCTGCACAGACGGGCAGTTTAAGCGTACGGATGACCCCAACATCCTGATATTAAAGAAGGAAAACGGCGAAGAATTCGGCACGATTCACGTTGCGTATATATCGCGCCGACGCAATCAGGGGCAGATTTACCTAATTAGAAATACTAAGGTGACCCGATTTTATCTGGTGAGCACCGATCCGGCGTTTACAGTGGAATCTGGCGATGTCGATGCGGACGTCTGATTCACGGCAATAAAACAGCGAGCGGGGCGCGAACGTGAACTACGTCCCGCTTTTTGCATGTGCCTGCGTCGCGTCTGAGCCTCGCCGCGACTTGCGCCTGTGCGCGAGAGCCATCCCATGCTCCGCATTACTCCACATCAAACTCCACGCGATCGAGCCCGGGCACATTGAGGTCGATGAGCTTGCGGGCGATACGGCGGTCGTGTGCCCCAAGCGCCTCGCTCGTTGTCACATGGGCGACAATCTCGCGCTCGACGATGCCTTCCTCGTCACCTTCGGTAGCCGAGGTCTCGACGGCGACGGTGTAATCCTTAAAGCCTGGCAGCACCGCTGCAAGCTCGCGCGTGGTTTCGGTCACGCCGTAGCCGTCCTGCACGCCGGCCTGCGCCGAGCCAATGGAACCCGCCGTCATAACGATGCAGGGGATGGCAAAGACTACCGTGCCCACAATGATGCGGCGGCGCACCTTGCGCGATAGCTCGTCGACCTCGGCGTTTTCTTCAGCAGTCACAATACCGTCGCCGTTCAGGTCGCGCTTGAGCGGCACGCGCAAAAGAAGCAGTACGGCTTCGGCGGCCAGTGCGATAAAGACCACGTTGATGCCAAACTCGTAGAGTGCCGAGAGGAACAGCGACCCGCTTGCGATGGCGATGCCATAGCCCGCCGCGCACAGGGGCGGCATGAGCGCGGTCGCCACAGCCACCCCGGCGATGAGCGTGGCGGGTTCCTGGTCGCGCGAGTTGCCCAGGCCACCCGCAAAGCCGCCCGCGAGCGCGACGGCAAGGTCCCACACAGTCGGTGTCGAATTGTCGATGATGGCGGCCGTGGTGGTGCCAAGGGGCGAGAGCTTAAAGTACAACGTGGACGTGACCAGGCAAAAGGCCATCTGCAGAGCCAAGCTCGCGACGGCCTCAAGGGTAATCTCGCGGTCGAGCGTGGCGATGCCGTATGCCATGGCAAGGACCGAACCCATGAGCGGGCAGATGAGCATGGCGCCTACAATGGCGATATCCGAGTCGATATCGAGGCCGATGCTCGCGATCAACATGGCAATGATCAAGATGCATAAGTGTGAGCCAGTCAGGCGCGCCCCGTTTACAAAGCGCTTGCGAATCACGTGATAGGGCGCGCGTCCCTCGCGAATGTTGAATGCCCGCTTTAGAAAGCGGCTTGCGTTCTCCATGGCCTCGCTGTGGGCGGGGCGGATGCCATGGCGCCGATGATGGCGCTCGCGCAGTCGCTTGAGCTGTTGTTTATCGAGTTCCATGTCCACCTCGTTCTGGCACGTGCCGCGTATCCCGCCCGTCGTCTTTACTCTACACCGCGTTGAGCGAGGTGTCAGACAGGGTTTGTTGACCTGGAAGTCAGGCCAATCGGCATGACAAAAAACGCCGTGAGGATCATAAGAGTCAAATAGACAAAAAAGCGCGGGGCCGGATGGTCTCCGACCCCGCGCTCTGCACGGGTGCGTTGTTATTGGGTTTAGCCCAGCAGGCTCAGGCCAACAGAGACAAACGCCAGGATAACGCCGACGATAGACTCGCCGCCCAGCAGGCCGCTGGCGACAACCAGGCCCTGCTCCTGGAAGGCGGCGTCCTTGGCGGCCTTCTCCTCGTCCGAAAGACCGGCCTCGGCGTCGCGGTGAGCGGCCCACTTGTCGTAGACGAGCTTAACGCAGGAGCCCAGGAAAGCCGTGAGCGACATATAGAACGGCAGGTACACGCCCAGGCCGATCATCATGGCCGGAATGCCGAGCCAGTACATGACGATGCCGGCGATAAAGCCGCCTGCGAACCACGGCACGCTCGGGATGCCCGAGACCATGGTGGCGACCACGCTTGCCTGCGCGGCAACGAAGCTCTTGTCGGGGCCGAAGGCGTCCGGACCATAGGCGGTGACGAGCGCGACCATGACGGCGGCGGCGACCAGGGCGCCCACGATGCCGCCGATGGCCTGGCCAACCCACTGTGCGCGCGGGTTGGTGCCCAGCACGGCGCCGGCCTTAAAGTCGTTCATGACGTCGCCCGCAAGGCCGCACGCCACGGCCACGATGCCGGCGATAAAGAACAGCTTGACCTGGGCGATCTGTGCAAAGGCCGCCACGATGAGCATGACGATGAGGCCAAAGATCTCCATGGGGTCGATACCCGTCTGGCCGCAGCTCTGTGCACTCATGATGGTGGTGACAAAGGTGAACAGCGTGACGATGACGGCCGGAACGGGGCCGAGGTCGAGCGCGATGGCAACGATCACGGCAATGGCGGCGGTGCCCAGGCCGATGATGCCGGCGTCGAGCTTAAGCGAGCCCGAGATGAGCGACTGCTCGTCGGTGTCGGTGGAGCTGTCGGCTGCAAGACCGCGGACGATACCGGCGACCTGCGGCAGGATGTCCTTAAGGACGACGGCGACGCCAAAGCCCATCATAAGGCCCATACCGAGGGACTTGACGATACCCTGCGCGGTCACAATATCGAACAGGCCGGCAGCGGTGCCGCCAACGATGATGCCAAAGTTGCCCAGCAGCGCGCCGGCAAACCAGAAGGCGACGGGGGCGAAGCCCACCAAAAAGCCGATGGACAGCAACATGGGCGAGTTGTAGATGGCAAAGGTCACGCCGGGGATATTGAGCGTGCACAGCATGCTGGGCACCACGCCCAGAGCGTCGCGCAGCACGCTGTAGATGCCTGCGATGGCCATGGAGCCAAAGAGCTGCTTGCCGGTCTTGCCGCCGGCCTCGGTGGCGCGCAGGGTCTGAGCTGCGGCGTTGCCGGTGGGGAACTCCAGCGCGGCGTCCACGATAAAGTGACGGTGGATGAGCGCTGTCGCCAGAAGGCCCAAGATGGTGCCGGTGAGCGCCACGATAAACATGTCGAGCCAGCTGATCTGGTCGGCATAGCCCAGCATCCAGGCGCCCGGGATGGTAAACGCCAGGCCGCCGGCGACCATGGCGCCCGCGGACATGATGGTGTGGGTGACGTTGGCCTCGTTGAGGCTGGCGTTGCCCATGAGCTTCAGGAAGAACAGCGAAATGACGGCAGCGAAAATGATCGGCCAGGGGAGCGCACCCATCTTGAGGGCGGTATAGGCCGAGCTTGCCGTGATGATCACGCAGCCAAGGACGCCGATGACGACGCCGCGCAGCGTGAGTTGACCGCGCATCGAGGTGCGGTTCGAGGGATTGCTCATATAGAACTCCTTTGCGTATATCCGCTTCCCCCGGGAGCGCCGCTACGGATACGGCGCGGGAAGTCGGGTTACCAAGGGCCGCCGCGTGAGCACGCGCGCGACCGCGCACCAGTATAGCGGCACGGCAGTTCATTTGGGACGGGGCTTTTTTAGCTGCCCCGAGCGAAACCGAAGGATGATTATTCTGGGACGGGGATTAAAAAATCATTAGGTACACAATGATTTTTAAATCCCCGTCCCAGAATAATCATCGGGATATACTGCTGGGCAGACGAAAGGAGCGCCGACGATGCTTAATGGGTGCGCATATATATTGACGGTCGACGTGGGCAACACGTTCATTCGCTTTGGCCTGTTTGCAGAGGATTCGGCCGCGGCGCAGGAATGTCCGCTTGGGACGTGCGAGATCACGACGCCGGCCCGTATTACGGCCGACGAGGCTCGCATGCGACTTGTGCAGGTTATGGGCGCGCTCGCCGCCGATGCGGGTGTGCCCGGGGTGCTCGCACCCGCCGCGGCCGTGCTGAGCTGTGTGGTCCCGGCGCTCGAGCGCCCGTGGAAGGCGGCACTTTCCCGCACCTGCACGGGGCGCGTGCTCACGGTGGGGCCAGGACTTAAGACCGGCATGCCCGTGCGCTACGACGATCCGGCCGAGATCGGCCCCGACCGCATCGCCGATGCCGTGGCGGCCCGCGCCGTCTACGGCTCGCCGTGCATCGTGATCGACCTGGGTACCACGACCAATATCGAGGTCATCGATGCGCGCGGCACCTTTGTCGGCGGCGTTATCGCGCCAGGTTTGGCCCTCGGCGCCCGCTCGCTTTCGGCGGCAGCAGCGCGCCTGCCCCAGGTTGAGCCCTCGGCGCCGACACACGTCATCGGACGCAACACGCGCGAGGCCATGCGCTCGGGCGTGGTTTTGGGCGAGGTGGCGCGCATCGACGGCATGCTCGACATGGTGCTTGCCGAGATGCGTGCGACCAAGGCCGCGGGGGAGGGCGATGTGCCCATTGTCATTACCGGCAACGATGCCGAGGCACTTGCGGCCCTGGTCGGTCATAGCCTGACGGTCGATGACGCGTTGACGCTGCGGGGTCTCGCCGAGCTCTACCACATCAACCAAAAGCCCCGCCGCGTGTAAAGTGAGGGTGCCGGTGGGACAAACGCCCCCACCTTTCACCTGCTACAATGGGTCAAACTATTGCGATTTCGGAGGTGTCTGCCATGTCGGACGATCTTCATCAAACCGCGTCGGGCAAGCGCCGCGACGTTATTAGCTGGGATGAGTTCTTTATGAGCGTGGCCATCGCCGCGCAGCGCCGCAGCAAGGATCCCAACACGCAGGTGGGCGCGTGCATCGCCAGCACCAACCACCGCATCCTTTCGGTGGGCTACAACGGTACGCCCTCGGCGCTCAACGACGACTTTTTCCCGTGGGGAACGAGCGATGACCCGTTGCAGGACAAGCACAACTACGTGGTGCATGCCGAGGCAAACGCCGTGCTCAACTACCGCGGCTCGCTCAAAGATCTTGAGGGTTCCACAGTCTACGTCACGCTGTTCCCGTGCCACGACTGTGCCAAGATCCTGGCGCAGGTAGGTGTAGGCGAGGTTGTCTACCTGGACAACAAGTATGCCGACACCGACGACGGCCGTATCAGCCGCCGCATCCTCGACTCCTGTGGCATCAGCTACCGCCAGGTTATCGTCGATGTCCAGATTGGTACCGGGGGACAGGCTCGGCGGTAGCGCGTGGCAACGCTAGCTGGCAACAAAAGGCAGCTAAAAAAGCCACGTCCCAAATTGACTGCTCGTGAAAGTAGCGTCTGCGCGCATGGACGGCTCGCGAGCGGGTACATGGCTGTAGTAACATAGCTTTCTGTCCGCGGGCGTGCCCGCGTTGTTGTGAGAAAGGAGCCCCTGTGGCTGTTAACGAAGAGCTGCTTAAGAAGGTTCTTGAAGAGATTCGCCCCAACCTGCAGGCCGACGGCGGCGATATGGAGTATGTGGGCGTCGACGACGAGGGCGTCGTCAAGCTGGAACTGCAGGGCTCCTGCGCCGGCTGCCCCATGAGCTCGCTGACCCTGTCTATGGGCATCGAGCGCATCCTGAAGGAGCACGTGCCCGGCGTTACCCGCGTCGAGCAGGTCAATGCCTCCGGTGAGGCCGACGACCTGTACGACGAGTACGCGCCGTTCTAAGATGCGAAGGCTGCGGACGACATACTCCGCATAGACGTTACGTCCAAATATGCGGCTGCGAGCGCAAGGCCCGCGGCCGCATTTGTATGTAGGGAGTAGGAGGGTCGACATGCTCAACGACCTCTACCATATGCTTGATCCCGTCGCCATCTCGGCGGGGCCCATCACCATCTACTGGTACGGCTTGGCCTATGTGGTCGGCGCTCTGCTCACGGCGGTCGTCATGTACCGCACGCAGCGCCGTTGGGGTTTTGACATTACGGTCGACGACCTGACGAGTGTCGTGGTCGGCGTGGTCTTTGGCCTTATCATTGGCGCCCGCCTGTTCTACGTCATCTTTTACGGCGACGGCTACTACTGGGCGCATCCGCTCGAGATCTTTGCTACCAATGAAGGCGGCATGAGCTTCCATGGCGGCCTGGTGGGCGGCATCATCGGCGGCGTGCTCGTGTGCCGCATGTACAAGCTCGACGCCTGGACCATCGCCGACCTTGCCGTTATCGGTGCTCCGCTGGCCTTATGTCTGGGACGCTGCGCCAACTTTGTCAACGGCGAGCTGTGGGGCAAGCCGACCGATCTGCCCTGGGGCGTGATCTTTGGCGGCACCGCGGGCGATATGCCGCGCCATCCCTCCCAGCTCTACGAGGCATTCCTCGAGGGTATTGTGCTCTTTTGCATTCTGCAGGTGCTCAGCCGCAAAAAGCCGCTACTGCCCCAAGGCACGTTTATGGGCGTCTTTGTGATGGGTTACGGCATCGTTCGCTTTTTGATTGAGTTTGTGCGTGTGCCCGATGCGCAGCTGGGCTATCTGCTGGGCGGCGTCATCACCATGGGTCAGCTGCTGAGCCTGCCGCTCGTAATCGCGGGCCTGGCGCTCATCATCTTTGCTCGTCGCCGCAACCAACCCCAGCGCGTCTACCTGGACGCCTAGCCACCAAAACCACCACAAAGGGGACAGGCACCTTTGTGGTGGTTTTGCCGAGTTTGATAGGTTTCTAGAAAGGCTTTCGGACTGTGAAGGATTCCGACCTCTCCACAACGGCTGCGCGCGACGCTGCCCGCATTGTCTGGTTTAAGCGCTACCCCGCCAAGCAGACGCTCATCGCATTTTTGCTCGCGCTGTTGGCGACCACGGCGTTTTCCATCGATCCCGCCCCGGTGTCGAGCAACGCAGTCTTGGCGATTGACCCCAAAGCCTCGGGCATGCTGTACGTGTGCTACGAGGTGCTCCTCTCGTTTGCCGGCCATACCGACGCGGTCATGCTGCTTGCACTTGCCTGCCTGCTCACGCTGCCGTTTCGCTACGTGTTCTTTGGCCGTGGCGACACCTGGCGTCCATCGATCATTCTGCCGTCGCTGTTCTTCGCCATCTGCATGGTGTTCGGCCGCAGCTACGACCTCACCGACTCGGCCGAGATTGTCCTTGGCGACAAAGCTCGCATCATCTGCGCCTGGATTGGCGGCGCGGGCTGGATGCTCCTGGCGATCGTTGCCTTCTACCTTGCCTTTGAGTGTCTAGATTGGCTGAGCTCTCGGCGCATCCCGTTTTCCGAAGCGCACTTTGGCCGCGTATGGCGTGTGACTCACGCCGTGCTCTCGGTCCATCCCTTTGCCGGGCCCATCCTGGTGCTTATGATCGCCTGGACGCCCACGCTCATCGCTTCGCTGCCCGGCCTTTTTATGGGAGATACGGGCGCGCAGATTCGCCAGTGGTTCAACTATCCCAACGGCACGAGCGACTACCTGCGCCTACTCAACCCCAACGTGCTGCTCAACGGGCATCATCCCGTAGTGCACACGGCCATTATCGGCTCGTGCGTTCAGCTGGGGCTTTCGCTGTTCAACAGCGCTAACGCGGGTCTTGCCATCTACACCTGCGCTCAATTTGTCATCACGGCCGCCTGCATGGCCTATTCCATTTCATCGCTGCGCAAACTGGGCGTGAGCCTGCCGGTTCGCGGTGCGATCCTGCTGTTCTTTGCGTTTATGCCGATGTTCTCTAACTACGCGGCGTTGCTCACCAAGGACGTGCTCTTTGCCGACGCGTTCTTGGTGCTGCTGGTACAGACCGTCAAGCTCGTGGCATGTGGCTTGCCCCGTCGTGATGCCAATGTCGAGCGAGCGGGCGAGAAAGCCCCCGTGCTCTTTGCGCGCCACGACTGGCTGCTGCTCGCTCTGGGCTCCATGGGTTCCACGTTCCTGCGCAACGGCGGCCTGGTGTTTCCCCTGGCGGCATGCGTAATCGCGGCGGCGTTTTGCGTATGGGACGTGCATGTGGCTCGTCGTGCAGCCAAGCAGACTGGTGCTGCGCCTTCAGGCGCCATCCCGCGTTTCCGCTGGGTTGGCGTTCTCGCGGTGCTCGCGCTCTGCCTTGCCTCTAATATGTACTTCACCAAGGTCTTTATGCCGGCGCACGATATCACGCCTGGTTCCAAGCGCGAAATCCTCTCGATTCCGTTCCAGCAGACGGCTCGTTTCGTCCAAAAGCACGACGGCCTCAACTCGGGCGTCAACCCCACGGTTAAGGAGGACGGCACCATCGTGGAGGCTCCTTGCGACGGTTCGGTGACCGACGAAGAGCGTGCCGTGATCGATCGCGTACTCAAGTACGAGAACCTGGGCCGCCGCTACAACCCCGACAAGTCCGATGCCGTCAAGAACTGCTTTAACGAGTACGCCTCGCAGGAGGACATCGATGCCTATTTTGAGGTGTGGGCCCAGATGTTCAAAAAGGATCCCGAGTGCTATATCTCGGCGCTCATCAATAACTACTACGGCTACTTTTATCCGAGTGCCCGCGATGCGTGGGTCTACAGCACGGCGCGCAGTGCCGAGATTATGGCAAAGCCCGATAACCTCAAGTACTTCGACTTCCATCCGGTCGATAGCAAGGTTGTGCGCTGGTGCGACCACCTGATCAACCTGTATCGCGTGGCGGTGCAGCGCATCCCGTTTATCTCGCTCACCATGAGCTCGGCCACCTATGTGTGGATCATGATCGCCGTGGTGGTCTATCTGCTACGTCGTCATTCGTGGCGCGGGCTGGCCATTTGGGTGCCGCTGCTGGGCGTGCTCGCCGCGTGCCTGATCGGTCCCTGCAACGGCTCGACCTACATGCGCTACCTGTATCCGGTCATCGCCTGCATGCCCTTTGCCATCGGCGCCACCATCACCCGCAGCGACCTCCTCTGCTCCTAATTTGGTGCAAAGGGGACAGGTTACTTTGCACCAAGGGGCTGTATCATCACGACGCCTTCATTTTGGGGTTTATCTCGCAGGCCAGTAGGTATATCATAACGACGTTTGTTTATATTGCCCGAGCATCTGCGCTGGGCTTTAGGTCGAAACCGATAGGAGACACGTATGTCCGGACACTCTAAGTGGGCCACAACCAAGCATCGTAAGGGCGCGCAGGACGCCAAGCGTTCCGCCCTCTTCTCCAAGCTGAGCCGCAACATCACCGTTGCTGCCCGTCTCGGCGGTGACCCGCTGCCCGAGAACAACGCCAGCCTCGCCGCTGCCGTTGCCAAGGCCAAGGCTCAGTCCATGCCTAAGGACAAGATCAAGTCCGCTATCGACAAGGCTTTTGGTTCGGGTGCCGACGCTGCTGTCTACGAGAACATCGTGTACGAGGGCTACGGTCCCGCCGGTGTCGCCGTCTACGTCGACTGCCTGACCGACAACCGCAACCGTACCGCCGCTGATGTCCGTTCCGCCTTCTCCCACGCTGGTGGTAACCTGGGCACCTCGGGCTCCGTCGCCTTCCAGTTTGAGCGCAAGGGCCAGATCGTCGTCGCCAAGGAGATCCTGGACGAGAACGCCAAGAAGGAGACCATGATCGCCAACGGTTCTGCCGGTGACGAGGATGAGTTCATGATGGCCATCGCCGAGGCCGGTGGCGAGGACTACGAGGACGCCGGCGAGGAGTGGATCGTCTGGACCGCTGCTAACGACGTCATGGCTGTCTCCAAGGCGCTCGAGGAGCAGGGCGTCCAGGTCAAGGGCTCCGAGACCACCATGGTCCCGACTACCCCGACCGAGGTCTCCGGTACCGACGCCAAGAAGGTCCAGCGCCTCATCGACCGTCTTGAGGAGCTCGACGACGTCCAGGATGTTTACAGCACCATGGACATGACCGACGAGGTCATCGCTGCCCTCGAGGAGGAGTAGCGCCCACACGGGTTAAGCCGTGCATATCTGGGCATAATGAAGCGAGCATGCAAGCCTCGTGGAATAGATGAGCCGGATCCGCGTGCGTAGAGCACCGGACCCGGCTCTTTTATAATGATGCGAACCGTTTTGCATTTCGAGAGCCGAGATTTGAAGGGAGCGCCACGTGCGCGTACTCAAACGAGCCCTAGCGATTGTGTATCTTGCCGCCGCCATCGTGGCGCTGGGTACGCTTGTCTGCCAGTTTTGGGGGCCGTATACGTATCGCTTTATGCTGCTGATGCGCGACCCCATGCCGCGCATTGTCGTGACGGCATGCGGCGGAGTTGTGGCGATCGGCGTGCTGGTAAGCTTCTTTCGCCTGATGTTTGCTCGTCGCGAGCCGTCCTGCGTGCATCCGGCGGGGGAGCGCAATATCGAGGTTACCCTTGCGGCGCTTTCTTCGTGTGCCAGGGCTGCTGCCGAGCGCGACGACCGCGTGATGGTCGAGCATGTCGAGGCCCGCGTCCAAGGCCCCGACGATTCGCACGTCCGATTTAAGGTCGAGGCTATCGCGCTTGACGATAAGGACGTGGCATCTCTGGCTACTGCGATGCAGCAGCGCATCGAGGAAGCTTGCGACACCATGCTCGGCACGCCGGGTACGACCACGCGCGTCCGTTTTTTGCCGTCCAAGACTACCGTCCAGACCGTGGAGGTTTCCGGTGAGTGATACCAATCAAGATAAGACCGCTCGTACGCCGCGCCTGACGATTGACCAGAGCGCCACACCGGCGAGCGAACCTTTTGATTCCAAAGCAGAGGCAACCGAGTTACAAGACGCGGCAGCCGTGGATTTTGACGAGGCTATGGGTCTCATCAAGGGTACGGGCGCTGCCATCTGGAGCTATGCTGTGCGTCATCCCAACACCACGCTCGGTGCCGTCGCTGGCTTTATCCTCGCCGTGTTGGTGCTCACGCTCGGCCTGTGGGACACGCTCGTCATCGCATTCTTCGTGCTGATCGGCGCTGTGATCGGCCAAATTCGCGACGGCGAGAACGGGATCGTCAACTTCTTCGGCCGTCTGTTTAGCGGCCGCTAATATGTATTCGACTGTCGCATCTGCGGCAGGCATAAGGAGGAACCATGGCTTTTAATACGAAGGTCGATGTGGCCGATACCGAGCTCGAGGAGAACGAGGCGGTCGTCGCCGAAGCCGAGGATGTGACGCTCGAGGACGAGGCTCTTGTCGAGGTCGAGTCCGATGAGGATGAGGACGACGAGGAGGCGGACGAGTCCGAGGACTCGCTGACCTATTCCAACGGCGTGATCGAGAAAATCGTCGCCATGGCCACCCGCGAGGTGCCGCATGTTCTGGGCATGAAGGGTAACCTTATGCACTTTGTGCAGGAACAGTTTGGTGCCGAGAACCTGACCAAGGGCGTGACGGTCGAGGTCACCGACGACAACCGCGTGGTCGTCAACATCTCGGTCATCATCGAGTACGGCGCCTATGCGCCTGCGATCTTTGACGACGTTAAGGCGCGCGTCACCGAGCGTCTGGCCGCGATGACCGGCCTTGAGGTGGCAGGCGTCAACCTGCGCATCGAGGATGTCATCACCCCCGAGGAGTACGAACACCGCACCAGCCAGCACGAGTAACCTATCAAACGGGATGTTTATTTTGGCAGGTTTTACCTGCGAAAACGCCAAACGGCCGGTCGCACGGATGTATGTGCGGCCGGCCGTTATTTGTATGCCCCCGATGCAGGCATACCGCTCGTCTAACTAAGGGTTGCAATCTTCGCGTTCCGCGTTACCCTAATGGGCGCATTGTTTCCAAATTGTTAACGAGGGGTTGCCGTAATGGCCGACGAACACGAGACCGAAAGCAAGGCATGGGCGATTGAAGCCGCTGCGGCAGAGGCGGCGTCGCGTGCTGCCGAGGAGGTGCATCGTCCTCCCGTGGCGCCGATGGAGCGCGTTGTCGGTCGCGAGGATATCGAACGTGGCGAGCGCGCCGGCCGCAAGCGCAGCCAGGAGCCAGGCTTTCCGCGCTTTTTTGCCGAGCTCAATCTGGGCTTGATCCTCACGGCCTTTGCCATCGTGGCCTTTAAAACCCCCAATCACTTTGCCTTCGGCGGCACCTCGGGCGTGTCGGTCATTCTGTCCACGCTGTTCCCGACCCTGCCCGTCGGCGTTTTTATGTGGATTATCAACGCGGTTCTCGTCGTCTTGGGTTTTATCTTTTTGGAGCGCAAGGCAATCCTTTGGAGCGTCTTTGCCTCGTTTGCGCTTTCGGCCTACGTCTCGCTGTTTGAGATCTTCATTCCGACGGATGTTTCGATGACGGGCGATATGTGGCTCGACCTGTGTTTTGCCGTCATCTTGCCGGCGCTGGGCAGTGCCATTGTCTTTGACATTGGCGCCTCCACGGGTGGTACCGACATTCTTGCCATGATTCTCAAGCGCCGCACGACGCTCGAGATCGGCCGTGCCCTGTTGCTGGTCGATATCGGCATCGTGACCATCGCGGCTTTCCTGTATGGCCCGCGCGTCGGCCTGTACTGCGTGCTCGGTCTGTTTGCCAAGACGCTCGTGGTCGACAAGGCTATCGAGAGCATTCACCTTCGTAAGGTCTGCACGATCATTTGCTCCGAGCCCCTTAAGGTCGAGGAGTTTATCGTCAAGCATCTCAACCGCACGGCAACGATCAGCCGTGGCTACGGCGCCTTCTCGGGCAAGTGCGTCACGGTGATCATGAGCGTGCTGAGCCGTCGCGAGGCCGTGCAGTTGCGCCGTTATGCGCGCGAGGTCGATCCGGGTGCCTTTATCACGATCGTCGACAGTTCCGAGATCGTCGGCAAGGGTTTCCGCGGCACGAACTAGCGCGGACACACTCATCAAACAATCGAAAAGCGCCTCGCGCGTTGCAAATACGTCATCTAAGAGTATTTGTCCTCACCTTGGGTGATAATGATGCCAAAGACATCGTTTGCGATCCAGGTGATTCGCTCTAGATACGAAGGGATGATTCTATGTTCTGCTCGCAGTGTGGCGCCCCCATGGGCGATAACGACAAGTTCTGCGGCGTGTGTGGTGCTCCTAATGCCGGTGCCGCTGGCCCCGCTCCCCAGGGACAGCCTCAGCCCCAGCAGTTTGTTCCGCAACCGCCCGTGGCGAATGCGCCAAAGGGCTGTGTGGTTCAGGCGTTCCAGGATATGACCAAGACCCCGGGCGTGCTTCAGCGTGTATGCCAAATCGCGTTTTTGCCGGCGCTGATTTGCGTTGTGTCGGTGCTCGTGTTGTTTATTCCCGTTATTGGCGGCATTGCGGCTGCCATCGGCTTTTTGGCAGCTTGCATTGCGAGCGTGTGCGGTTCCGGCTTTGGCATCGAGTGGGGTCGCGATCTGTCGCTTAAGATCGATGACGGCATGGATCGTCCGCTGATGCGTTCCACGTCGTTTGGTCTCGGAGTCTTTTCGAGCGTTATTTCGGTCGTGCTCGAGGTTATCGCTGCCATTCCCGTTATCGGTGTAGTGCTTTCGCTGGTGGAGGGCGTGGCGCTTGGTGCCGCAGGCTCGTACTCCTACTATGGCTCCTATGCGCTCGAGGCTGCGCTGTTCGGTTCGCTCGGCCTGCTTGTCCTGGCTATGATTGCCACGGCAGTCTTGGGGGTCTTCTTTAAGATGTTCGCCGACATTGCCGTGATGCACTTTGCGGTGACCGGGCGCGTTGAGAGCGCGTTTTCGCTCGACAAGGTCTGGGCGGCGTTTAAGCACAACAAGACCAAGCTGTTCTGCGCTTCGTTCCTTCCCGAGTTTTTGACGGGCCTGGTTTCCAACGCCATTACGTGGATCTTGACAGCTGTCTTTGGTGCCATCGCCGGAATTGGCGCGTACGGCTATTACTATCGCCCCACGGGTATCGAGGCGATTGTTACCGCCGGTGGTGTCACGCTCGTATTGTTCCTGGTGCTGATTGCATTCGTCACGGTGTTCCTTACGGTCTTTGGCAAGATGCTCAAGCACCGTGCCGTTGGCTATTGGGCTGCACGTTATGCAAGCGAATGGGCCGATGAGGACAAGGACGACGTTTTGACTTTTGTGCTCCCGGGTGAGAAGAAGCCTGCTCCTGCGGGATTCAATCCCACGGCAGCCACTGGTGCTGCGCCTGCCCCGGCACCCGCGCCTGCACCTGCCCCGGCACCCGCGCCTGCCCCTGCCCCGGCACCCGCGCCTGCCCCTGCCCCGGCACCTGCTCCTGTCCCCGCACCGGCGTCCGAGGCGACGCCTGCGGAGCCCGATTGGGATGCCGTTGCCACGCCGGCGGATGAGCCGGGCGATAATCCTGCTGCCGAAAACAATCAAACCGAATAGCCGGTCGAGGCGCCCTGGGCAACTGAGCCCGGGGTGCCTTTTTCTACTGCGAAAGCAAGAAAATGCCTGGGAAAACGGTTGCAGCAAAATTTCTCGGAAATTGGTCAATGTTGCGCAACAACGTCGCGGCTATTGTTGAGAACGTAGACGTGTAAGGTTTGAAGGCGTGCGACGCCTTAGGAAAAGGAGAGGCTCATGTTCTGTCCCACTTGTGGTTCTCCCATTTCGGATGATGCCAAATTCTGCCCTGTTTGCGGATCCGCCGTTGGTGCCGCTTCTGCCGCTCCGGCCCCGCAGCCCCAGCCCGCTCCGGCCCAGGCTATTCAGCCCGTGCCCCAGCCTCAGCAGCAGTACACCGGTCAATACGCCCAACAGTCCGCATCCGCTCCGATGGGCTATGGCCCCATTAAGGCTGACCGCAGCCTGATCGGCTGGCTGCTGCTCTCTCTTGTGACCTGCGGTATCTATTCGTTCTACTTCCTGTATTGCTTGGCACGCGACGTCAACACGTTGTGTCAGGATGACGGCGATTACACGCCGGGTCTGGCGGAATTCATCCTTCTATCGTTTGTGACCTGCGGCTTCTACGCGTACTACTGGTATTACAAGATTGGCAACCGCCTGCAGGCCAACGCTCCTCGCTACGGCCTGGTGTTCCAGGAAAACGGCACCACCGTTCTTCTGTGGCAGATCTTCGGCGCGCTCCTGTGCGGCCTTGGTCCCATCTTCGCTATGAACATCATCATCAATAATACCAATGCCATGGCAACGGCTTACAACACTCGCCTTGGCGCTCGTGCCTAACAATAAGGGCGGCGTGAACAGCTCCCAGGGACATAGGGGCACGGCAGAGCTCCTTCGCCGCGCCCTTTTTTGCACCGGCGCGCTCTTTGTCGCCTGGCTCGCGCTCTACCTGCTCGATATCGGCTGCATTTTTCGAATGATGACGGGCGCTCCTTGTCCGGGATGCGGCATGACGAGGGCGTGGCTGGCGGCGCTGCGTCTCGATTTTGCGGCGGCCTTTGCCTACCATCCGCTGTTTTGGGTGGTGCCGATTGCGTTTGTGCTCGCGTTCGTGCGCGAGGAGGTGGCATCGAGCAAGCTAAAGCGTGGTGTCGACATTGCAGTCACCGTGTTGTGCATGCTGGTCATCGCCGTATGGATCGTGCGCCTCATCAATCCGGTAGATGCCGGCCTACTCTTTGGCGGCCATGCGCCCGCCGGAGTCCCCGACGACATCATCCACCTCGAACCCCCACGCTGGCTCACCATCCTTCGCTCTTTCCTGTCGTGACGGAGGACGCGCTAGAAAAGCGGTCGACACATAAGCGGGGGCGAACGTTGAGATAACGTCCGCCCCCGCTTTGCTTCAAGACTTTAGTCCGCTGGCCGCGCAGCGGCCAGCTTTAAACCACCCGCTACGCGGGTGGAGACAAACGGCTTTACAAAGCCACCCCTCCGACCGATATTGACGATTGTTCAGGCCG
>CABUXL010000004.1 GCA_902495525.1 uncultured Collinsella sp. | reverse complement strand
GAAGTGCCATAGGCGCAGCCGCGCCGCAACGAGGTTGGGAGGCTCCCATGCCAAAGTATTCTACCGCGTTCGGGATGGACGTCCACCTGAGGTCGACCACCGTCTGCGCCCTCGACGCGGACACCGGCGAGGCCGTGACGAGGAGGTTCCCCGGCAACCCCTGGGGCGAGATCGCCGGGTGGATGGATGGGTTCCCCGGGCCGTCGCTCGCGGCCTACGAGAGCGGCTACCTCGGCTTCGCCCCGCAAAGGGAGCTCGCCGGGCTCGGCGTCGAGTGCGTCGTCGCGGCCGTCTCCAAGGTCCCGAGGTCGGCGGCCGACTCGGCCTCCAAGAACGACAGGAACGACGCCGCCAGGATGGCCAAGGCGATACTCGCCCACGACATCTCCCCCGTATGGGTCCCCTCCCCCGAGGTCGAAGGCATCAGGGACCTCGCCGGCGCCTACGACGGGGCGACCGCGCGCCTGGCGACCGCCAAGCAGCGGCTGCTCGCCTTCCTCGCAAGGCGGGGGTTCGTCTACGGCGGCACCACGCCCGCCGGCAACCCGAGGAAGTACTGGACCTACGACTTCCTGAGGTGGCTCGACAAGGTCAGGCCTGAGGACGATGGCGGGGTTCGGGCGCTCGCCGCCCTGAGGAACGA
Organism: uncultured Collinsella sp.; assembly: GCA_902495525.1. Lineage (GTDB taxonomy): Bacteria > Actinomycetota > Coriobacteriia > Coriobacteriales > Coriobacteriaceae > Collinsella. Next base: position 77,641 of record CABUXL010000004.1, on the reverse strand, counting down.
GGTCGAGGCCGCGGCGGAGGCCCGGGCGGACCTGCTCTCCGAGTACAGGGCGGCCGCGGATGCCAGCCCGATCGCCGCGGAGGTGGCCGCCCTCCAGTCGATCAAGGGCTGCGCCTTCGCGCTGGCCGCGGCCTTCTCGGCCGAGGTCGGCGACTTCACGAGGTTCCGTTCCGGAAGGCAGGTCACGGCCTATTTCGGCCTCGCGCCGAGCCAGAGGTCGAGCGGCGACTCCGTGCGGCTCGGAGGCATCAGCGGCGCGGGCAACGCGCTCGTGAGGAAGCTGGCCGTTGAGGGCTCATGGTGCTACGCCGCGGCACGGCACCAGCCGAAGCTCATGCCGAGGGACACGGGCGTGCCCCTCGAGATAAGGATGCACGGGAGGAAGGGGTCCGAGCGGCTCCTGCGGCGGCGCGAGGAGATGCTCGCCCGCGGCATGCCCGCGGCGAAGGCCAACGCGGCCACCGCGGCCGAGCTCGTGAGGTGGCTCTGGGCCCTCGGCATGATGTGCCGGGAGGGCGCGGAATAGACATGGCCCCCGTCCCGGCGAGCCGGGCGGCCTTCGGGGATACCCCCTATTTCGCTGTGCGCGCGGAGCCCTCCGCATGCGCCTCGACAGACTTGGGGAACCCCGCCGAAGGAATGGAGTGCGGGCCGACAGAACGGTATCCGCGGATATGAGACTGAGCCGAAGGCGTCGATGACATGCCGGGGGCGGACCGGGACGGGTTAACGGCAGGCCCCGCCGACCGATTGCAAGCGGTCGGCGGGGCCATTGTGGCTCTTGACAGCGGATTGGGTCATATGAGCGATGGGCACAAAGTCGTTCTTGACGCCATCGACATCCATGAGCTCGGCCATATAGGCACCCATGTGACCGCCGAGCAGACCGGTCGCGAGCACATCGTCGCCCAACTGCAGCAGCACACGGCTCACGTTGAGGCCCTTGCCGCCAGCGGTCTTTTCGGGCGTCACACGGTTAACATCGTCGATGATCAGCTTATCGAGCTGATAGCGCGTATCAATCGACGGGTTCATGGTAACGGTCAGAATCATATTGAACTCCTGTTTCCGGGGCACGACACGCGCGGCCCCAAACATACGATAGCTCGTTAAAGGATCTCGATCTCAAAGCCGCGGGTGACGGTCTCCCCCGGCTTGGCCACCAGGCAGCCGCGCTTGTGCTCCAGAATATCGTCCTCGTCGGAGCAGGTGGACAGGCCGCCCCACGGTTCCACGGCCACAAAGTCGCCCTCGGGCTTGCTCCACACAATCAGGTACGGCATATCGGGGAACGTCAGGCGCACGCCCTTGTCCTCGGTCTTCTTGGTCAGCGTAACCACGCGGCTCTCGAGCACGTCAAAGATGGTCTCCGCGAAGTCAAAGAGTTCGTGGGTCAGCGGCAGGTCATGGCCAACCATCGGGTTCTTGCTGCGATGCTCAACATCAATCAGGCCCGTCGAGGGAACGGCAGTACAGAGCTCGGCGGCCTCGCGCTGCTCAAAACGGAGCTCGTAGTCGTCATAGGACTCGCCCTCGTCGAGCGGGCACTTAAAGCCAGGGTGACCGCCCACAAAGAACGGCATGTCCTCGGTGCCCTCATTGGTCACCTCGTACGACACCGCCACCTTTTCCGAATCGATTGTGTAACGAGCAACGATCTTAAACGGATACGGGTACTGCTCGAGCAACTCGGCATGGTCGGCAGAGCTTAGGCTCAGCGCAACCATGTTGTCGCTCTGTTCCTCGAGCTTCCACTCCTGTTTGCGCGCAAAGCCGTGGCGGGCGAGCTTGACCTCGCGGCCGCCCATGGTCATTGCGTGACCGTCGCGAAGGCCGCCGCAGATCGGGAAACAAATGGGTGCCTGGCCCGACCAGACCGCCGGGTCACCCTGCCACAGGTACTCACGGCCGTTGGCCGCAATAGAAGTGAACGACCCGCCCGCCGTGCTCAGTGCTACGCGGATAGAACCGTTATCAAGAACAAACTCCATAGGAGCCTTCCCTTTCTTACGACAGCCCGCCAAGTCAATAGGGCTGATAGAAAACCGGCCCGCGCCCCCTCACAGAAACGCGAGCCGTCAATTGAAAAGCTGCAAATCGCCAAGTACAGCCAAGAGCGAAGCACTCAAGCCAAGCAAGCAAACGTGTTATCGGAGCAGCTCGCCGTACCAGAACACTTCGCAACAACAGGGGCGATCTCACAGGTCACTCAAACGTCAGCGAGCGGCGCTCAGGTGCCCCAGGTCGCCGCGAAAGAGGAGCGACGCGTACTTCATGTACGCGAGCGACGGTTTGAGCGGCGAGATGGGATGCCTGGGCGGCGCGCAGCGTCGACCCGTTACGCGGTGTGGTAAACCGCGTAACCTCCTTAGTCGTGGTACTCGCCGCGGTCCCACTTCTCGAGGAACTCGTCAAAGAAGTGCGGGTCAGCCTGAGCCTCGGCGTCGGCCTTATTGCAGGCATCGATCTTGGCGATCAGGGCATCGTGCTCGGGGGTCTTCTCGTAGGGCTCCTCCAGGAAGGCAAGCATGATATCGGCCATCAGGAACTCGCCGGTAATCTTGCCGCCAAAGCCCACGATGTTGGCGTTGAGCTCGCGACGGGCATACAGGGCAGAGGTCATGTCGCGAACCAGGGCGCAGCGGGCGCCGGGAACCTTGTTGACGGCGTTGGTGATGCCGATGCCGGTGCCGCACAGGGCCACGCCAAAGTCGGCCTTGCCGCTGGCAACAGCCTCGCCCACGGCCTTACCGTAGATGGGATAGTGCGTACGGGTGTGGCTGTAGGTACCGCAGTCGAGCACCTTGTAACCAGCCTGCTCCAGGCGGTCGGCCAGATAGATCTTCTCGTCCGTAACGATATGGTCGCAACCGATTGCGATGGTCTTCTTCATCAGAACGTCCTTTCGTCTGAATTCACAAGTTGAGGTAGAAGTTCGAGTTCTCGGTGGCTCTCGTTAGGCCATCTTGTTGAGCATGTCGACACGGATCTGGTGACGGCCGCCGGCGTACTGGGCGCGCAGGAACTCGCGGGCGATCTTCTTGGCGACCTCGGTGCCCACAACGCCCGGGCCCATGGTGACCATGCGCGAGCCGTTGTGCTCGCGGGTCATGTAGGCGGAACGCTCGTCGGAAATGTTGGCGACGACCATGCCCTTAATCTTGACGGCGGCCATATAGGAGCCGACGCCGTACTTATCGAATGCGAAGCCCTGGGAATCCTTGTGCTCCAGCAGGTCCTTGGCAACGGCGGTCGCGGAATCGACAAAGTCCGCGGCAGGGGTCTCGGAATAGTCGACGACCTCGTGACCGTCGGCGATGAGCATCTCCTTGATGGACTCCTTCATCGACATACCGTCGGCATCGGAAGCGATTACAACCCTCATGACATCCTCCTTGAGAGATACGCAGGTGCGTAGTTTCTGTTTGGAAGTGTTGAATCGCGTTCAGGTCCGGGCATCTGAATGTGCGGTTCTTCACTGTTCATGTTTATTTGAACACATTCGAACAGTAACTGCAACAACTATTTGTTTATCTTTGTTCTTTTTTGAACAAATACCGTTCACAGGTGATTGCTGACCGTTTGAGCCGGGCGCGGACGCAGCGACCATGTGTTCAACAAACAAAAGGGCGGCCGAGAACGTGTCTCGGCCGCCCTTCGGCGGTATTCCCCGGTATATACAGCTGTTTTAGCTACTCGGACTGCCCGCCCTTTTTGGCGTGCTTGGAAGGAGCGCTCAGAAAGCGGCCCGTCAAATAGTTCGCCGGGCCGGAGATATCGATCCCCAGCAGGGTGTGGCCCAGCCACAGAAACGCCACGAGCACCAGCAGCGGGATAACGCACGAAGTCACGATCATCACGATGACGCCTTCGATAAGGTCGGTCACCTGGTGCACGATCTCGTCGGTCATCTGCTTGGCACCACTGGTTACCGACGTGACCAGGCTCGAGGCCCCATCAGTCAACTGCTCGAGCACGTTTTTGGACTCCGTGGCCTCGGATTTTTTCTTGTTCGATTTTGAGCTGGTCTCGACTGACTTGTCCGTGGTGTCGGTCGCATCCGCAGCCTTTTGCTCGACTTGCTCAATACTTACGCGATACGTTTCATCGACCTTCTGCGACACCCATACGCTCGCGGGCACGAGCGCCATGCCGATCACGGCAACCACCAGCACGCGCGTCGCCACACGGCGCAGGACAGCGCTCGTGCTCCAGCGCCCGTGAATGCCGAGCGACACCGCAAAGAGCACCAACGCAAACGGGATTAAGATGCCCAGGCCAACCGACCACAAAATGGTTAGCAGGTATTTCTCTAGGTAGAGCACGGCAAGCACGATACCAAGGTTGCCTGAAAGCTGCGCGAGCTGCTCGGCAACCGGCGTTCCCGTATCACCCGGCAGCGCGGTAATGCCCGCAGACAGCGCCACGCATGAAGCCGTGAGCGCCAGTACGTTACCCTTCTTTTGGTCGATGACCTCGATGGTGGAGTCCCAAGTTTTGGTATCGGCGAAATGCGGACGAGCTACAAAGCCCGACAGCAGCGCCAGGACCACGAGCGCAACGATAAAGCCAATCTGCAGCTTTTTGTTTGCGCACACGACATCGGACAGACTGGGCTGCAGCTCGGTTACCGTCGTGTGCTCGGTTATCTGGACAGGACGCCCATGAGCCATCTCGTGCGCGTCTCTTTTTTGTATTGACCCGTTATCCGGCATTTGGATACCTCCTCAGTCCGGCGTTTAATGCGAAAGGAAGTATACCCACCGAGCAAAAATCGAACGGGAGGACGAACGGAGCGCGCCAAGACTGTCCCCAATGACTAGTCGTTTAAGAACGTCCCCAATGACTATCTCGGGATGAGTTGCGGGGAGGAGGACAGAAAAAAGCCCTGCCGCGCAGTAGCGGCAGGGCTTTTGGAAAGGGGCTTGGTTGTGAGGGCTCGTTAGGCGAGCTTGGCCTCGAGCTCGGCAATGCGCTTGTAGGCATCGATGGTAAAGCGGGCCTGCTTCTCCAGGATCATAGTGGTCATGAGGGTATCCTGAGCGTGAGCCATGATGAAGGTCATCTCCATCTCGCCACCGCCGGCCTCCTGCGAAAGCAGCTTGGTCTGCGTGTCGTGGGCACCGATGAGCGCATCGCTGGCATCCTTGTGCAGCTGCTCGGCCTTCTCAAAGTCACCCTCGCGAGCAGCATCGAGCGCTGCAAGCAGATCGGTCTGGGCGTCACCTGCGTATGCGACAATCTCGAATCCAACCATCGAGATTTCTTCTTTGGTTGCCATATTGCGTTCCTTTCACATATGAACCAACGGAGAGCATCGCGTCCGGGCATACGCGCTGCGCTGTGTATGACAGAAACAATAACATTCAAACAAAAAGGAACAATGCAAACCGTTATTTCGAGCCGTGAACGGTCTTTTTTCGCCCGTGAACGGTTTCCAAACCATTTCGAACAATATCAAACATGATTAGCGTAAACCCAAACAGGACCGCACCCTAACGCAAATCGCGCACCGTATCGCCCTCTACGAGCACGCCGGGGATCAGCATGTGCTCCACGCCAGACGCAACCTCCTCGGCACCGGCGATCTTATCGACTGCCCACATGCCGACACGCTTGTTGTCAAAGCGCACCGTAGTCAGGCGACGATCGGGCACGATGTCGCCCAGACTGTCATCAACACCCACCACGCTCACGTCCTCGGGCACGTGCTTTCCGCGCGACTCGAGTCCGCGAATGCAGCCGTAGGCCATGGCGTCGTTGGAAGCATAAATAGCCGTACAGGTCGGATCGTCCGCCAGAGCCTGACCGGCAGCATACCCGCTCTGTGCCGTCCAATCGCCACGAACGAGTCGCGGTGGCTCAATGCCATGCGCGCGCAATGTCTCGCGCCACCCCTCCTCGCGCTGCATGCCCGAAAGCGAGCGCTCGGGACACGAGATAAAGTGCACGGTCTTGTGCCCCTGCCCCAGCAAGTACTCGACCACTTGGCGCGAGCAATCGAACTGGTCGTTATCGACCGTTGAACAGAGCGGGTGCTCCAGCATGGTAACGAGCACCGTCTGCATACCGGGCAGCGGCTCAAAGGTGCCAAAGTCCGCCGGCATGCGGTTCATAATCACAACCATGCCGTCCACCGGCAGTGCGCTCATGCGCGACGATGCGCCCTCGAGGGTATACGGATGCCCATCTACTTTAGTGAGGGTGATGGCGTAGCCGTGTTTGTCGGCGGCGGCGGCAAAGCCCTCCATACGATCGAGGTTGCCGGTGCCAGTAATGTTGAACATGGCGACGCCGACGGTCTTGAACTTGCCGCGACGCAGCGACCGGCCGGCAAAGTTAGGACGATAGCCAAGCTCGCGCATGGCGGCACGCACGCGCTCCTTGGTCTCGGGGCGCACGCTGGGCGAATCGTGCACCGTACGCGAGACTGTCTGCTCCGAGACGCCCGCGAGACGCGCCACATCCTTAACGGAAACCGATTTTTTAACAGCGGCCATAGGTCGATCTTTCTATGTCAACGATGCCATTGGTGGCACCTTGCGCAGTCATTTTTAACGCCTTCAAGTATATCCAACGCCTCCCCCACCATACGCTCACCACCCAAAACCTACCGTTCACCGACATTTTTGCTTCCCCGAACGGCTTTTGGCGCCCAAATGTTAACGTTGCCATTGTGCAAACACAGAGCCACCGGGCGGCTCAAACGTTTACGCATAAGGAATCGATGGTTCGCAGGCACAGGAACCACCGGTTCGCGTCTTTTTTTGTGTCGCAAAATGGCAACGTCAACATTTTGGCAACCGAACGTCAAAAGCTACCATCGTTGCTAACCCACCGACTCTTAGGAGCATTGCATGGAGCAACTCATCGCCATCATCGAAAAGGGCCAGCCCTTTTTCAACGCGATCGCCCGCAACAAGTACCTCAAGGCGATCCGCGACGGCTTTATCTCCGTCATCCCCATCATCATCTTCTCGTCCATCTTCTGCCTGGTAGCCTCGGTCCCCAACATCTGGGGTTTCTACTGGCCCGATGACATCAACAACGCCCTGTGGAAGTGCTACAACTACTCCATGGGCATCCTGGCCATCGCCTGCGCCGCCACCACGGCCAAGCACTTCGCCGACGCTCAGAACCGCGATCTGCCCAAGAACAACCAGATCAACTTCATCTCGTGCATGTGCGCGGCCATCATCGGCTTCTTGCTCCTTTCGAGCGACACCATCGCCACGGACGCCGCCAGCGGCTTTAACACCACCTACCTTGGTTCCAAGGGCCTGCTGACCGCCTTTATCGCTGCGTTTGTGACCGGCATCATCTACAAGTTCTTCATTAAGCGCAACATCACCGTCAAGATGCCCGAGCAGGTTCCGCCCAACATCTCGCAGACCTTCAAGGACATCATCCCCTTCTCCGTCTGCATCACTGTCTTTTGGGTTTTTGACATCGTCTTCCGCGCTGCTTTTGGCTTCTGCTTTGCCCAGGGCGTCATCCAGGTGTTCCAGCCCCTGTTCACCGCTGCCGACGGCTACATCGGTCTCGCTGTTATCTACGGCGCCATGAGCCTGTTCTGGTTCGTGGGCGTCCACGGCCCCTCGATCGTCGAGCCCGCCATCGCCGCCGCTCTCGTTGCTAACATGACCGACAACCTGGCTGCGTTCCAGGCCGGCCAGCACGCTTCCGCTGTCCTGACCCAGGGTGCCCAGTACTTCGTCGTCTGCATGGGCGGCACCGGCGCCACGCTCGTCCTGGTCTTTATGTTCTGCTTCCTAGCCAAGTCCCAGGAGATGCGCGCCGTCGGTAAGGCCGCTATCGTTCCCGTGTGCTTTGCCGTCAACGAGCCGCTGCTGTTCGCCGCACCCATCGTGCTCAATCCCGTCTTCTTTGTCCCGTTTGTCTTTGCCCCGATCGCCAACATCTGGATCCTCAAGATCTTTATCGACTTCTTGGGCATGAACGGCTTTATGTACACCCTGCCTTGGACTGTCCCCGGCCCCATCGGCACCATCATGGGTCTGGGCTTCCAGCCGCTCGCCTTTGTGATGCTCGCCCTTATCCTGGTCGTCGACTTCGTTCTGTACTATCCGTTCTTCCGTGCCTATGACGCCCAGAAGTGCGCCGAGGAGGCCGAGATCTCCCAGGAGGAGCTCGCCGCCAAGAACGCCGAGAAGGCCGCCAAGCTTAACGATGCCTTCCAGGGCAAGGCTGACGCCAAGAGCGTTGCCGCCGGCGCTGCTGCCGAGGCCGTGAAGGCCGACGCTCCCGCCGCTGTCGCCACTGAGGCAACGACCGCCAGTGACCTCAACGGCAAGCGCGTGCTCGTGCTCTGCCAGGGTGGCGGCACCTCGGGCTTGCTCGCCAACGCGCTGGCCAAGGCCGCCAAAGAGCGCGGCATCAATCTTGAGACCGCTGCCGAGGCCTATGGCAACCACGTTGACATGCTTCCCGACTTTGACCTGGTCGTCCTGGCCCCGCAGGCCGCCAGCTACCTGGCCGACCTGCAGAAGGACTGCGAGCGCGTGGGCAACAAGTGCGTCGCCTGCCGCGGCAAGCAGTACATCGAGCTCTCCCAGAACGGCGATAAGTCTCTCGCCTTCGTAAGCGAGCAACTTTCGAAGTAAGTAACGCCCAAGGCCAGCCGACCATCCACAGCCGGCTGGCCCTTCGATTTAGACGATTGGATCATCATGTCCGTTAACCCTGCTAGCGTCACCAACCCGCCTGCGCAGTTTCCCGAGGACTTTGTCTTTGGCGGTGCTACCGCTGCCTACCAGGTAGAGGGTGAGACCCGCACTCACGGTAAGGGCAAGGTTGCCTGGGACGACTTCCTGGAGGCCCAGGGGCGCTTCTCCCCCGATCCCGCTTCGGACTTCTACAACCAGTACCCCGTCGACTTGGAGCTGTGCGAGGAGTTCGGTATCAACGGCATCCGCCTCTCCATCGCCTGGAGCCGCATCTTCCCCAACGGCACCGGCGAGATCAACCCCGAGGGCGTGCAGTTCTACCACGATCTCTTCGCCGAGTGCCACAAGCACCACGTTGAGCCGTTTGTCACGCTGCATCACTTCGATACGCCGCTTGCCCTCTTTGAGAAGGGCGACTTCCTCAACCGCGAGACCATCGACGCCTTTGTGGACTTTGCCACCTTCTGCTTTAAGGAGTACGCCGACCAGGTGACCTACTGGTTCACCTTTAACGAGATTTGGGCCGATGCCTCCAACACCTACATCGAGGGCACCTTCCCCGGCGGCGTCAAGGCGCATCTGGCCGAGGCTTTCCAGTGCGAGCACAACATGATGCTCGCCCACGCCAAGGCCGTGCTGGCCTTCCACAACGGCGGCTTTAAGGGCAAGATCGGCGTCATTCAGTCGCTGGAGTTTAAGTATCCGCTCAACGAGAACGACCCCGCCGACATCAAGGCCGCCAACAACGAGCACGTGCTGCAGAACCAATTCTTGCTCGACGCCACCTTCCGCGGCGACTACGCGCCCGACACCCTCGAGTGCGCCAACCGCTTGGCTGCCGTCTCGGGCGGCACCATCGAGATCCTAGACGAGGACCTCGAGATTATGCGCGAGGCCGCGCTCTACAACGACTACCTGGGCGTTAACAACTACCAGTGCCGCTTCTTGAAGGCCTACGATGGCGAAAACGACCTGCACCACAACGGTACGGGCGAGAAGGGCACTGGCCGCTGGCGCGTCAAGGGCATTGGCGAGCATGTGAACAAGCCTGGCATCCCCACCACCGACTGGGACTGGATCATCTATCCCGAGGGCCTGTTCGATCTGCTCGTCTACATTAAGCAGCGCTACCCCAACTACAAGCAAATCTTCATCACCGAGAACGGCATGGGCTACAAGGATCCCTACAAGGACGGTTTTGTGGACGACCAGCCGCGCATCGACTATATCGAGCAGCACCTGCGCTGGTTACTCAAGGCCATGGAGGTGGGCGTCAACGTGGGCGGCTACTTCCTGTGGAGCCTGCAGGATCAGTTTTCCTGGACCAATGGCTACAACAAGCGTTACGGCTTCTTCTACGTTGACTTTGAAACCCAGAAGCGCACGCCCAAGGCAAGCGCATACTGGTATAAGCACGTGGCGCAAACCCGTCGTCTGGACTAGCGGCTGGCGGGGTTGCCTGCCCACATAACTTGTCCCCATTTCTCAGCCGGGGGCGGCACGTCACACGGCGCGCCGCCCCCGGTCTTTTTGTTTTTGGGCTGGTCGGGAGCCGTTTGTCTCGATCTGTAACATCTAGCCGAGTTTTTTGGTCCTAGCTGTTACAGATTGAGACGAACAGGATTGCTCTTTCCGAAGAATCTAAATCTGTAACACGTAGCCCGCTTTTGACCGTCTACCTGTTACAAATCGAGACAAACGGAGTAGGACCTAACCCCGTATGTCCCTAACAGTCGAGCGTTCGACCAGCGTACTCGGCACATGAATCGCCTCGATAGACGAGCTCTCTCCAATCGCCGCCTCAAACGCAAGCTTACCGACACCGCGCAAATCAAATCGCAGCGTCGTCAGCCGATTGTGAGGAACAAGTCCCTCGAGTGCGTCGTCGATACCAACCACGCTCACGTCGTCGGGCACGGACAGGCCCGCGTTCTCGAGCGCGGCGATAACGCCCAGCGCCATCTGGTCATTTGCCGCAAGCACGGCAGTCGGCGCCTGCGACCCGCCGGCAAGCACCTCGGCCGCAATCCGCTCGCCCATGGCGTACCCACTGTCCGCACTCCAATCGCCACGCAGCATCGGAGCGGCATCGACATGAGCACGACCCAGCGTATCGCGCCAACCGGCCTCACGAAAACGCGAGGAAATCGAGTTTTCCGGACCCGCCACAAACCGCATATTCGAGTGACCATGTTCCAGCAGATAATTGGTCAACAGCTCGCACGAACCATACTGGTCGGAGTCGATCGTCGTGCAGCGCGGATGCGCATACATGGACAGGATGACCGTTCGCACTCCCGGCTGGGGAACAAACTCCTCAAAATCGGGAGCCATGCGGTTCATGTTGAGAATCATGCCGTCGACGGGTCGCTCGACCATGCGGCGCGAGGCATCGGCAAGTGTATAGGGCTTGTCGCCGCCCATCTCGATCATAGTGACGGCAAAATCGTGCTCGCGCGCCGCTTGCATGATACCCTCGAGCGTCGCCAGGTTACCGACACGTGTGATGTTGTACATGCACAGGCCAATAGAACGATACGACCCGCCGCGCAACGCCGCTCCAGCAAAATTGGGACGAAAGCCCAGCTCTTCCATGGCGGCCAGCACACGCTTGCGCGTCTTTTCCGTCACGTTGGGCATACCGTTGACCACGCGAGACACAGTCTGGCGGCTCACGCCAGCGAGCGCCGCAACCTCTGCCGCGCTCGCCGAATGACCATTCCTTGTCTGCTGAGCCATGCCTTCCACGCTAACCTGCTTCCCAACTATTCCCCGCGCCCATGGCGCATCGTACATACATCGATAACGTGCTCATGATACCCGAGCCATATACCACAACATGAAAACTTCTGTCAATCAAAACCGCTTACCGAACAAATACAACCGTTCGCGGCTGTTTGAAGTTGTTTTGTTTCTATACATCCCAGCCGGATGTTAACGTGCTCATTGTCAAATGTTCACGTGCTCATTTTGGTTCTAATCATTTTAAGATAGTGTTTATCGGGCTTTTTCACCGCTGAACGCTAACTAGGGAGCCTCCTGAGCGCAAACGCACAATATCGAACAGCGAGACGAGAGGGTGTATGCATATGTCTTTGCTAAACCGCGTACAGCAGCTGCCGAAGGGCTTTGTTTGGGGCGCCGCAACCGCCGCGTACCAAACGGAAGGTTCCACGAAGGTGGCAGGCAAGGGTAAGACCATGTGGGACGATTACCTTGTCGCCCAGGGTCGCTTTTTGCCCGACCCGGCCAGTGATTTCTACAACCGCTACGAGGAGGATATCCGCCTTTCTGCCGAGCATGGACTCAACGCCATCCGTGTGTCCATCGCCTGGACCCGCATCTTCCCCAACGGCGACGATGCCGAGCCCCTCGCCGAGGGCGTTAAGCACTACCACGAGCTGTTCGCCTGCTGCAAAAAGTATGGCGTCGAGCCCTATGTGTCCCTGCATCACTTTGACTCCCCCGCCGCCCTGTTCAACCAGGGCGACTGGCTCAACCGCAAGACCGTCGACGCCTATGTGCGCTATGCCGAGTTCTGCTTCCGCGAGTTCCGCGAGGTCAAGAATTGGTTCACCATCAACGAGCTCATCAGCCTCTCGCACTCCCAATACATCCAAGGCAACTTCCCGCCCAACCATCACTTTGATGTGACGAGCGGCATCCAGAGCCAGCACAACGAGCTCGTTGCCCACGCCCGCGCCGTCAACCTGTATAAGGATCTTGACGAGACCGAGCACCTGGGCGGACGCATTGGCATGGTCAACGTCCTGACGCCGGCATATCCTGCCACAGACTCGCCCGCCGACCAGCACGCCGCCGACCTGTACAACGCCTTCTACACCGACTTCATCATGGACGGCGCCTTCCTGGGTCACTACTCCGCGCGCACCCTCTCACTCATCAACGAGATTCTGCGTGCCAACAACGCCACGCTTACGGTTGAGGACAGCGACATGGAGGAGCTCGCCAAGGCGGCGCCCCGCAACGATATGTTCGGCCTCAACTACTATCAGTCGGCGTTTATCGCCGCCTACGATGGCGAGTCCACCAACAGCTTTAACGGCACCGGAGACAAGGGCACCTCGTGCTTTAAGTTTAAGGGCGTCGGGCAGCAGGTCGATATGCCGGGTATCCCCACCACCGACTGGGATTGGCTCATCTACCCGCAAGGCCTCTACGACACGCTCAAGCACATCAGCGCCACCTATCCCAACCTCCCCGTCATCTATATCACCGAAAACGGCCTGGGCCACAAGGACCCCGAGCCCGACGCAAACGGCATCGTCGCCGATCCCGAGCGCATCGACTTTGTCGACCAGCACATGGAGAAGGTGCTCCGGGCGCGCGCCGAGGGCGTCGACGTCCAGGGCTACTTTATCTGGAGCCTGCAGGACCAGTTCTCGTGGGCCAACGGCTATAACAAGCGCTACGGCCTGTTCTACATCGACTTCGACACGCAAAAACGCTACATCAAGCAGTCGGCACTCTGGTACAAGGAGCTCGCCGACACTATGGCGGACGCGCAGTAGCGCATCGCCTCGCTTTCCCCCGAGAGGGGAGCGGCCCTATGCGATACAAACCCAGCCGCTCCCCTCTCTCCCCCTGGGACCGACCCCGCCTGCACCCGGGCTTTTAGCAAGCGGGAGACCATATAGGTTTTCAACGTCCATGCCATTAAGATTTCATGCAAAGAGGAGCGTGAACTATGGAATCGATCGTTAAGTTCTTGGAGAAAGGTCAGCCGTACTTCGACAAGGTCTCTAAGAACATCTACCTTCAGGCCATTAAAGACGGCTTTTTGGCAGCAATGCCCATCATCCTGTCTTCTTCTGTCTTCCTGCTTATTTCGACCCTGCCGGGCGTTGTCGCCACGGTCGGCGGCTTTACGCTGCCCGACTGGTGGAACGTCGACGTCGTGAACTTCTGCAACAAGGTTTACAACTTCACGATGGGCGTCGTGGGCATCATGGTCGCCGGCACCACCGCAAGCGCGCTGACCGGCTCCAAGAACCGCCGCATGCCTGCCGGCAAGGCCATCAACGCCACGAGCACCATGGTCGCCGCCATGTGCGCTATGCTCATCTTGGCCGTTACCCAGACGAGTGCCAAGATCGACGGCGCCGATGTCTCGGTGTTCTTTACCGACAACATGGGCACCAAGGGCCTACTGAGCTCCTTTGTCGCCGCATTTGCCACGGTCAACATCTATGCCTTCTGCATTAAGCGAGACATCACCATCAAGCTGCCCAAAGAAGTCCCCGGCGCCATCGCCCAGAACTTCCGCGACATCTTCGCCTTCAGCTTCTCCATCCTGTTTGTCGCCGTCATCGACGTTATCTGCCGCACCTGCTTGGCCGTCCCGTTTGCCAACGTCATCTCCACGCTGGTGAGCCCGCTGTTCGCCGCTGCCGATTCCTACGCCGGCCTCGCCCTTATCTGGTTCATGATCCCGCTGTTCTGGTTCATGGGCATCCACGGCCCCTCGGTCGTTAAGCCTGCCCTCAACGCCGCGCTGTTTGGCAACATCACCACCAACCTCGCCACGCTGCAGGCCGGCGGTCACCCCGCCCTCGCCCTGACCGAGAACTTCGGTAACTACATCGGCGAACTCGGCGGCACCGGCGCCACGTTCATTGTCCCGATCATCTTCCTGCTCTTTATGCGCTCCAAGCAGCTCAAGGCCGTCGGCAAAGCCTCTGTCGTACCCGTGATGTTCGCCGTCAACGAACCGCTGCTGTTCGCCGCGCCCATCATCCTCAACCCGTACTTCCTGATCCCGTTCCTGTTTGCCCCCGTGGCCAACGTCCTCATTGGTAAGTTCTTCATCGACTTTTTGGGCATGAACGGCTTTATCTATGCCATGCCGTGGGCACTCCCCGGACCGATCGGCACCTTCATCGACACCAACTTCCAGCCGATCTCTCTGGTCCTGGTTGTCGTCCTGCTGGTCGTTGACTTCTTAATCTACTACCCGTTCTGCAAGGCCTACGACAACGTCCTGTGCAAGCAGGAGGCCGAGACCCTGGCCGAAGAAGAGGCCGAGGAGACCAAGGCCGTCAAGACCGCTGCCGCCCCCGCCGTTGAGGCTCCTGTTGTCGAGACCGCTTCTGCCACTGAGGCCTCCGCAGCTCCGTCCGCCCTTAAGGGCAAGGATCTGAGGGTTCTGGTTCTGTGCGCTGGCGCCGGCACCTCTGCACTGCTCGCCAACGCGCTTAAGGAAGGCGCCGACGAGCTGGGCATCGACATTACCGCCAACGCCGGTGCCTACGGCAGCCACTACGCCATCATGGACCAGTACAACGTCATCGTCCTGGCTCCGCAGGTTCGCACCTATTACAACGAGATGAAGGCCGACACCGACCGCCTGGGCATCACGCTGCTGTCGCCCAAGGGCAAACAGTACATCGACCTCACTAAGGATCCCAAGGGTGCCGTCGCCTGGATCGAGGAAAACCTCGAGGCATAAAACGCTGACGCCACCTGCCGCTCGCAGAAAAAAAATGGCCCGTGCATCGATGCGTGATGCGCGGGCCATTTTGTTTAGACCGCACCCGTCCTCCTGTTCATCTTAATCTGTAACATCTAGCCGAGTTTTTGGGTCCCAGCTGTTACAGGTCGAGGTGAACGCACAGGCCAAGCCAAAAATCTCAATCTGTAACATGTAGACCGCTTTTGACCGCTTAGATGTTACAGATCGAGACAAACAGATGGGTCAATCCAATCAATCTAGATCTGTAACACCTGGCTGGTCATTTCACTCCTAACTGTTACAGATCGAGACAAAGATGATGGCTGGGTAGACAAAATCTCAATCTATAACACCTAGTCGAGTTTTCGGGTCCCACCTGTTACAGATTTAGACGAGCAGGCCGAGCACGTCTACGCCCGCAGATCCCTTACGCTGGAACGCTCGACCAACACGCCCGAGACGAGCGTACGGCTTCTGGAGCTCGGGGCTTCCAGACCTGCGACGACCTCGTTAAGCGCACGGATGCCCAGCTCACGGTGGCGAAACTTCACCGACGTCAGAATCGAGTTGGGAATTGTCTTGTAAAGCTCGTCATCAAAGCCGATCACGGACACGTCGTCGGGCACACTGAGCCCTTTGTCACGTAGAGCCATCATCACGCCGTTTGCCATGCAGTCGTTAGCAGCGAGGACCGCCGTGCAATCGGCTTTATCGGCAAGCACAAGGCCCGCGGCATAGCCACTATCCGCATTCCAATCGCCTTGCAGAGGCTCGGGCGGCTCAATGCCATGCGCCTCGAGTGCCGCTCGCCAACCTTTCATACGGCACTGGCTCGACAGCGCTTCTTTCTTACCAGAGACGAAGTACACGTTCTTGTGCCCGTGATTCAAGAAGTACTCGCACGCCATGCGCGCGCCGCCCTCTTGATCGTCACTGACGGTGGAGCAGGTAGGATGTTCCATCGGTGTGATAATCACCGTCTTGAGGTCTTTCGGTGCCTCAAAAGTATCAAAGTCATCGACCATCTGACGCAGGTTGAAGATCATGCCATCAACAGGCAGCTGCGACATCCTACGCGCCGCTTCGGCAAGGGTCATCTTCTCCCCCGCCCGCTTTTTGATCATCGTGAGCGCAAAGCCGCGTTCTTCGGCGGCATCTGCGATACCGTCAATCATGTCCACGGCACCGCCCGACAAGTGGAACAGCACCACGCCGATGCACCCGTAACGGCCCAACTTGAGCGAACGCGCGGCAAAGTTCGCCCGGAACCCGAGCGCTTCCATTGCGGAATGGACCTTATCGCGTGTCGACTCTCGCACGCTACCGGGCTCGTTAATCACACGCGAAACCGTCTTGAGAGAAACACCCGCGGCAATCGCCACATCGTTCATTGAGACATTTTTCTTGTCCATCGTTGCCACTACTTCTCCACTCGGTTCTCTATCGCTTGTTTTTTGCGTTCTAGCATACACCACCTGCCTGACTGATAAATCAACCGTTTACCGGACAATATCGACCGCTCACCCGTATATCCTTGTTGCTCTTCCAAAAATGTCTTACGTTGTCATTAACGAAATGACAACGTTGTCATTTCGCAATGCCTTCCTTGAGCAGGAAGGTTTCCGGGCAGTCCTGACCATCCATCGACGACCAGTTCCATCCACATGCATCGCGCATCAAGTAGCAAAGGAGCTCTATGGACGCCATCGTAAAGATGCTCGAAAAGCATCAGCCGTTCTTTGAGAAGATCTCGAGGAACATCTACCTCCAGGCTATTAAGGACGGATTCCTTGGGTGCATGCCCATCGTCCTCACCTCTTCGATCTTTCTGCTCATTGCCACCCTTCCCGGCGTAGTCGGTATCACGCTGCCCCAGCCGCTCATCGACTGGTGCAACAAGCTGTACAACTTCACCATGGGCGTCATGGGCATCATGGTTGCCGGCACCACTGCCAAGAACTTTACGGCTTCCATGAACCGTCGCATGCCCGCCGGCAAGGTGCTCAACGACGGCTCCACCATGGTGGCCGCCCAGTGCAGTATGCTTTTGCTCGCCGTTACGCAGTTCACCACCAAGTTCAACGGCTCCGAGCTTTCGGTCTTCGACTGCACCAGCATGGGTACGCGCGGTCTGTTCTCGGCCTATATCGCCGCGTTCATCACCGTGTGGGTCTACAAATTCTGCGTCTCGCGCGATCTGACCATTAAGCTGCCCAAGGAGGTCCCGGGCGCCATCGCTCAGAACTTCCGCGACATTATCCCCTTTGGCGGCGCTGTCATTATCTGCGGCATCATCGATGTGGTTGTGCGCAACCTCATGGGCGTTCCGTTCTCCGAGCTGCTCATCAAGCTGCTCTCCCCGCTCTTCACTGCGGCAGAAACCTATCCTGGCCTCATCCTTATCCAGGCAGCCACCGCGTTCTTCTGGTTCATCGGCGTCCATGGTCCTTCGATTGTCCAGCCGGGCATCGACCCCATCCGTCTTGCCAACCAGGCCGAGAACCTGCAGGTTCTGCTGGCCGGTGGCCACCCCGCCCACTCCCTCACCTTTAACATGTCGCTCGTGGGTGAGTTCGGCGGCACCGGTGCCACGTTCATCGTGCCGCTTCTGCTGATTCTCTTTATGAAGTCCAAGCAGCTCAAAGCCGTCGGTAAGGCCTCGATTGTTCCTGTTGCCTTCGCCGTCAACGAACCGCTGCTCTTTGGCGCGCCGATGATCCTTAACCCCTACATGCTCATCCCCTTTGTTGCCGCCGGCTGCGTCAACGTAAGTGTTGCCAAGTTCTTTATCGACAACGTGGGCATGAACGGCTTCTCCTTCGTGGTGCCTTGGGCCACCCCCGCCCCCATCGGCATCTTCATCACCACGAACTTCCAGCTTATCGCCCTGGTATTTGTTGCAATCATCATCTTGCTGGACGCCATCATTTACTTGCCGTTCTTGAAGGCATACGACAAGCTGCTCTGCGACCAGGAGGCCGAGCGCGCCGCCGAGCTGGGTCTCGAGTCCGATGGTGCTGCCACCATCGCTGCCAGCACCTCTGCGCCCGCTGTCGAGCAGACCGCCGCTGCCGTCAAGCCGACCGTTGCCGCCACCGACAGCGAGCCTGTCGCCGATCAGCCCGAGCCCGCTGCCGACGCATCCACCAAGAAGGATGTCGACGGCCTGAAGGTCCTCGTCCTGTGCGCCGGCGCCGGCACCTCTGCCATGCTCGCCAACGCCATCAAGGAAGGTGCCGCACAGACCGGAGAGAACATCGCTTCCTCCGCAGGCGCCTATGGCCAGCACACTGCCATCATGGATCAGTACGACGTCATCGTGCTTGCCCCGCAGGTCCGTAGCTACTACAACGACATGAAGGCCGACACCGATCGTCTGGGCATTAAGCTGCTCGCTCCCCGCGGTAAGGAATATATCGACCTTACTCGCGACCCCGCTGGCGCCATCAAGTGGCTCCGCGAGAACCTCGACTAGTTCCTCCCTCTGTTGGTGCCCGGATCCCCAGTTCGGGCACCTCTCCCTATTCGTATCCCACAGAAAGGATGACTCATGACCAACCCCATGCAGTTCCCCGACGGCTTTGTCTTTGGCGGCGCCACCGCTGCTTACCAGGTTGAGGGCGAGACCCGTACGCACGGCAAGGGCAAAGTGCCCTGGGACGATTTCCTGGCAGCCCAGGGTCGCTTCTCCCCCGATCCCGCAAGCGATTTCTACAACAAGTACCCGGTCGATATCGACCTGTGCCAGCGTTTTGGCATCAACGGTATCCGTGTCTCCATCGCTTGGAGCCGTATCTTCCCCAGTGGCACCGGCGAGATTAACCCCGAGGGCGTCGCTTTCTATCACGAGCTTTTCGCCACCTGCAACAAAGCTGGCGTTATCCCCTATGTCACGCTCGATCACTTCGATACGCCCGAGGCCTTTTACCAGAACGGCGGCGAGGGATTCCTGACGCGCACGACGATCGACGCCTTTGTCGAGTACGCCAAGTTCTGCTTTGCCGAGTTCACCGAGGTCAAGCACTGGTTCACGTTTAACGAGATTCCCGCAACCGCCGAGGGCAGCTTTATCGTCGGCAACTGGCCGCACGGCGAGAAGTATCGCTTGGACAAGGCTTTCCAGCTCATGCACAACATGATGGTGGCCCACGCCAAGGCCGTCGTCGCCTTCCATGAGGGCGGCTTTGAGGGCGAGATCGGCATTGTCCAGAACCTGGAGCCCAAGTATCCCCTCGATCCCAACAGCGCTGCCGACTGCGAGGCAGCTCGCATGGCCGACGTCATCAACAACCGCTGGGTACTCGACGCCACCTTCCGCGGCCACTATGCAGCCGACACCATGGAAGCCGCAACCAAGCTTGCCCATATCGCCGGCGGCGAGCTCGACGTCCGCGACGAGGACATCGCCGCGCTGACCGCCGCGCTCCCCTACAACGATTGCTTGGGCGTCAACACCTACAAGTGCCAGTTCCTGCGTGCCGCCGAGGGCGAAAACGACATCAACCACAATGGCACCGGCGACAAGGGCTCCTCGCGCTGGTTCCTCAAGGGCGTGGGCGAGTCATGTGTGCGCGAAGGCGTACCCACCACCGATTGGGACTGGATCATCTATCCCGAGGGCCTCTACGACCTGCTGCTCCGCATTAAGAACGATTACCCCAACTACAAGAAGATCTACATCACCGAGAACGGCATGGGCTATAAGGACGACTTCGAGGACGGCTTTATCGATGACGCCCCTCGCATCGACTACATGCGCCAGCATCTCGCGTGGATCCTCAAGGCAATCGACGGCGGCGTAAACGTCGACGGCTACTTTGTGTGGTCGCTACAGGACCAGTTCTCCTGGACCAACGGCTACAACAAGCGCTATGGCCTGTTCTACATCGACTTCGAGACCCAGAAGCGCTATCCCAAGGCGAGCGCGTACTGGTACAAGAACGTCTCGGAGACCGGCCTGCTTATGGCCTAACTTTTGCCGCATACCCCCTGTCGGCCGCATGCGAATCCCTCCACGGGTTCGCATGCGGCCTTTTTTGTTTTTGATGGGCCCGAGCGGATCATTCGTCTCGATCTGTAACATCTAGCAGGGATTTTCGGTCTTAAATGTTACAGATCGAGACAAACAGGAGTCCGGTCAAAAAATCTCAATCTGTAACACGTAGCCCACTTTCGACCGTCTACCTGTTACAGATCAAGACAATAAGATAGTCAAATCCGAACTTTCCAAGCAGTTATGAAGCATGGTTTCTAGTTTTCGGTATCACGAACATACTTTCGGTATCATTTAATGGTATTATGATATCGAAAGTATGTTCGTGATACCGAAAGGAGCCGCATGCGCCAGTTCGATTACACCACAGTCCCAGCGGAACTCGAAGCAACTCCAATCACCAACCTCCTCCTCTCGATACGCGAGCATAAAGGCCGACAGCTTGCTCTGAGTCAAGTCAAACCCGAACTTCTATCGTCCCTTATGGAGGAAGCTAAGATCCAAAGCACCCAATCCTCCAACGGACTTGAAGGAATTGTTACCACCCAAAAAAGACTCAAAGCGATCATGGCGTATTCCGCCAAGCCAAGCTCCCGCGCAGAGGAAGAAATCGCTGGATACCGAGATGTGCTGTCGCTTATTCACGAGCAACACGATTCCATTCCCGTAACGCCATCGGTCATTCTGCAGTTGCATCGTGACCTCATGGTACACACAGCAATCTCGTATGGGGGCCATTGGAAAGATAGCGATAACGAAATCATCTCCATCGACGATCAAGGCAATCGATTTGTGCGCTTTAGGCCGCCTTCGGCCCTAGCAACCCCCGGACTTATCGAAGAAGCCTGTCGGTCCCTCAACGACGCCTTATCTCGTCAAGTTTGCGACCCCCTCCTTATATCATTCCGCTTCATCTTCGATTTTGTCAGCATTCATCCCTTCAACGATGGCAATGGCAGGATGAGCCGGCTCCTTACAACGCTGCTACTCGAAAAGACTGGATACGACGTTGCGCGTTACATCAGCATCGAACGACTTATTGAAGACAACAAGGCGCTCTACTACAACGCCCTCGCTGCAAGCTCCGCTGGATGGAATGAAAATCAAAACACCGAAGCACCCTTTATCCGTTTCATGCTCGGAACAACCCTGGCCGCCTACCGACAGCTCGAGCAGCGTACCTTAATTGAATCAAGCACTCGTCCCATGTCGAAGCAAGCGCGCATCGCCGTTCTATTTCAACAGAGACCCGGTGTCATTAAGAAATCCGACATCCGATCCAACTGCCCCGATATCAGCGAGGTTACCGTTAAACGAACCCTCGGTCAGCTTGTTAGTTGCAGCGCAATCGAAAAAACAGGAGCGGGTCGTTCGACGGGCTACATACTCAAAGACGTCCATGCTCTAGAACTATTCTTGCAATCCACAATACCCGATAGCGAGGCCGCAATAACAAAAGAGGCTCCAAAGGATAAGCTCCTTGAACGTATAAACCACGCCGAGGATGAAAGCAGAGAGGAGCTCTATGAAGACTACGATTCATTCTCAAGGGACATAAAGACGAAATACGGAGTCTAGTCATATCTCAGAATAGCCTCATCCTTGTTGCCCAAAGTCATTTACGCGTCATTTTAAAGCGGTACCCCTGCGCCGGCAGGGGGGGCAGAAGTATCGCCTGCCGATCTTGCTGGAGTCGGCGATGAGGTAGCGCGTATCGGCCTTGCTAAAGGCGAGCTGCTGGATGCGGCCCTCGTCCATATTGGACGTAGATACGTCACCGTCCAAGATGCCGTTGGCACCGATAAACGCCGCGTCAATGCCCAGCGCACGCAGGGTATCCTCGGCCGTGGGTCCCACAAAGGCGGCGGTGCGGCGACGGTACATGCCGCCTACCAGGCACAGGTCGCAGTCTTCGCGCGTCTCGAGCAGGTTAAACACCGAGAGCGAATTGGTCACATAGATGGAAGTCAGCTTGTCGGTGACTCGGAGAGCGCCAATGCGATCTCACGTCGGTTGCGCTCATTGTCTCAACTTGATACTCAACGAAATACGGCCCCGCAGCTCAATAAGCTGCGGGGCCGTACTATACACCGACGAATCAACGACGGAGTGCATCCACTATTTGGCCAGCTCCTGAACGATCCAGTCAATTGCGCCTTCGGGATCGTTGGTAAGGTCGATATACTCCTTGCCCCTTGTGGTGAGCAGTTTAATTCCAAGGCGATCGGTATCGGCCTTCATAGCGTCATAGTACATGCGTGCCTGGGGTGCCAGAACAATCACGTTGTACTGATCCATCGTCTCATAGTGGCTTCCGTACGCACCGGACTGAGAAACCAGATCGATACCCTTAGCAGCGGCACCTTCGCGAAGAGCATTTGCCAAGAGAGTCGAAGTGCCGGCACCCTGGCAAAGCACAAGCACGCGGATCTGCTCCGCCTTGTCCTTTACCGCCTCGAGAGCTTTTGCGACATTTTCCTGTGCGGCAATAGCATCTGCATCCGAGGTTCCTGCAGTCTCCTTTGCAGACTCTTCCAAACAAAGCTGATGGTCATACGCCTTGCAGAACGGATAGTAAATCACAAAGTCAACGACCAACAGCACTGCCATCAATACGAGAGAACGCAGATCGAGACCCGTGGTGAGGAATGCACCAATTGGGCCGGGAAGCGCCCACGGCATGGTATACATGGGGGCGTTCATTCCAATGACGTCAATGAAAAATTTACCGATAATGGCGTTGACCATAGGAGCCACTAGGAAGGGCACGAACATATAGGGATTGAGAACAATCGGCATACCGAAGATAACGGGCTCGTTAACTCCAAAAATCACCGGGATAATCGATGCCTTGCCCATGGCTTTAAGCTGCTTGGAGCGCATAAACATGATCAGGATAATAGGAACGATGAACGTGCAGCCAGAACCGCCCAGACCGCCGATGAAGCTTGTAAAGTCCTGCGTGAGAGCAATTGACGGGTGTCCACCTGCTTGGAAAACCTCAAGATTGGTAACGGTATTGCCGTAGAGCGCAGCATTGATCGGACTCATGACAACCGAAGCACCGTGGATACCCATAAATTGGAAAAGTGCGACCGCGCCTTCGATAAGCGCCATGCCAGGATAGGTGTCAACCGCGGAGAACAGCGGCGAGATGAGAGCGGATACCAAATTGGCGAACGGCACAGCAAGCAGCTTGCGGCTCGCAAGATCGATAAAAGCGCACGCAAGGATCGAAAACCCAAATGCAAAGATATCGCGAAAACTCTGCGCAATAGAGCCAGGGACCTCTTTGGGGAGCTTGATCGTCACATTATGACTAATGCACACCTTATAGATATTAACGGTCAAGAATGCGGCTACGAACGCAGCGAGAAAACCCTTGGTTCCCATATAGCCGGTTTCAAAAACAGATGTATCTGCTCCGCCAATCGAGACAACATCGTTCGTCACCGATAGCAAGAGCATGCCGCACATGGCACAAACCATGCACGAGGTGGGGTTGAGAGATTTACCCGAAGGCATGCGACGGTTCATCGACATGGCAAGTGAGCTCGCCGTGGTGCCGGCCACCATAATGCCAAGAAGTCCCATGGTATATGCATAGATTTTATTGAAGAAATCCAGCACCTCAGACGGAAGCGTGATGCCTACATAGGCAGGGAGCGTCGAAAGAAGAAGGAACAGGCTCGAGAACAGCACAATTGGCATATTCGAGAGAAAGCCATCCTTAATCGCCACCAGATAAATGTTCCTCGAGATTTTGTCGAAGAGGGGCTGGTGTTTTTCAAGGAATTTGACGATAGCGTCCATAACACATCCTTTCATGATTCCCGGGCACACAACGATTTATCCGGACTCAACCGTCGTCGTCCCCGTTTGTATCCACTTATGTAAGTGAATACGTTCTTGTGCGAAATGTAATATCATTTGCGCGATTTGTCATAACCAATTCTTTTTCCGCTTTGTCGATATGTCAAGAATTCAAATACTTATTCGGTGAACGGTAGTTGATTATTATAATGTTTTCCCAGTTAAAGGCTATTTTTTCCGAGCAGTACAATAAGTTTGCAACCGTTCACCGATTGGATATAACATATTGAATATATTGTTGTAACAATATTAGAGACAATGTCACAAGCCTGTCGTTCTAGTCAAAGGAAGTAACAATGCCCAAACGATTACTGAACATGTCCGCATCCGATTTTGCCGCCACGTCACCCATGGATCTAAAACAGGCAATTCTGGCTTCCGAGGGACGTACCATCATGGCGGAAAACGTACCCTCTTCCCAATTTCTCGGCGGCGTTACTAATGCAGAAATCGAACGTGCCGCAGGTGCCGACCTGCTTCTGTTTAACGCGCTCGACGTGTTCGATCCAGTTATTGCCGGTATTCCAGATGATCTCAATGAAAACCCGGTCACTTGGGTGAAGCGAGCATGCGGAAGGCCCATTGGCGTCAATCTGGAGCCAGTTGATAACGAGGCAGAGATGTCTGAATCCCGAACGGAAATCCCCATGGGTCGTCGCGTCTCTCCCAAGACCTTAGAAAAGGCTAACGAACTCGGATTTGATTTTATCTGCCTGACGGGCAACCCTGGAACCGGCGTCTCCAACGATGCAATCGCCCATTCGATTAAACTCTCCAAAGAGCATTTCAATGGCCTGGTCATAGCCGGAAAAATGCATGGAGCGGGCGTTGCGGAACCTGTCATGACGCTCGAAATTGCGCGCAAGTTTGTTGACCTCGGCGTCGATATCCTTCTCGTGCCAGCCCCCTACACCGTCCCTTGCTTCCAAGAAGCAGACCTGCGCGCCATCGTAGACTTTGTACGATCCCACAACGTAGGCAAGTCAATTGAAGAGAAGGTTCTCGTCATGGCGGCGAACGGGACGAGTCAAGACTCCTGCGACAGCGAGACCATTAAGAAAATAGGCCTTGCAGCAAAAGCAGCCGGCGCTGACCTCCAACATATCGGGGACTCCATGAACGGTATTTGCCTGCCCCAGAATATCTTCACGCTCGGACAAGCCCTTCGTGGATACAGGCATCAGATCGTCATGCTGAGCCGCTCTGTGATACGTTAAGGTTACCTTGCCCACGTTACATCCCGACTGAGGCAACCATCAGGTATAACCAATATGCAAACTGAGGCTCTAATGCTCGATACACACGAAAAACGGCCACTCTATTTACAGCTCACCGACGCGCTGCTCAAGCAGATCGTCGATGAATATCAAGCAGACGATAAACTTCCAACAGAAATGGAACTCTGCGACGAATACGCCGTAAGCAGAACAACCGTCCGACTTGCCATGAGTGAGCTGGAGCGTCGTGGAAGTATCTATCGAATCCAAGGTAAGGGATCGTTTGTTGCACCGAAACGCGTTAGCGAGCTCAATTCACTTTTAGACTTTGACTTTGCAAGCCATTGCGATGGCGTTGATCCGGATGCCATCACCAAACATTTCGGCGGCCTCACATCAGGTCGTCCAATTTCCGTAATGATGCTCCAACAATTTGGATGTCAAAGTCGCGATGAAATTCAGCGTCTTGAATTGACTTACGAACTTGAAGGCAGCTTCATAGGCGCTGATACGTTCTTCATTTCAAAGTCGCGCGTTCCGAATAACCAGTTAGATTTTCAGGCATTTAGCAGAATCATGGACGACTTGTCCAAGTCTATCCAATCTGTTAGGGAAAGCTATAGAGCACGTCTGCTTAGCGATTCCGAAGCCAGTAATTATGGTGTTGCAAAACTTCCGGTCATCGAACTGACTCATTATGCTTACGACTCCGGAGGCAAACTAATCTCAATTGTCTGCCGCACCGTCTTAACTGGGCGAATCCCTTATCAAAACTTTATTTTCAAGTCCTAATGTTCTTTTTCTTTTGTCTCGATCTGTAACACGTAGCCGAGTTTTTAAGTCCTAACCGTTACAGATCGAGACAAACAAGGTAGGCCCCGCCGAATTGTCTCAATCTGTAACATCTGGTTGGTGGTTTCACCCCTACCTGTTACAGGTTGAGATGATTTGATAGTGGAGTCCTTATTTGCGCGTCATATCGCGTAGCGCTGACGCGCTGGTTTCCACAATGACAGGAGGTAAAAGTCCTCCCGCATCACCCGTTGGCAATCCCGTAGCGCTAGCTAGCAAATGACCTGCGTATGCTCCTCGATGGCGGCACGATCTTCGGCGGCGATGCCCGGCTCGCACACCACGGCGTCCAGGCTGTCCAGACAGCAGAAGGTGTAGAAGTCGCGCTTGCCAATCTTGCTGGAATCGGCGATCAGATAGCGCGAGTCGGCCTTGCTAAAGGCGAGCTGCTGGATGCGGCCCTCTTCCATGTTAGACGTAGACACGTCGCCGTCCAAAATGCCGTTTGCGCCGATAAAGGCTGCGTCGATCCCCAGTGCGCGCAAGGTGTCCTCGGCCGTGGGGCCCACAAAGGCGGCAGTGCGGCGGCGGTACACGCCGCCCACCAGGCACAGTTCGCAGTCTTCGCGCGCCTCGAGCAGGTTAAACACCGAAAGCGAATTGGTCACAATGCGCAGGCGAAACGCCGGCAGCATCGAGGCCATCTGCTCAACCGTGGTGCCCGTGCCCAAAAAGATGGTCGAGCCTTCCTCGATAAGCTCCACAGAACGGCGCGCAATCTGCAACTTTTCCTCGGCATGCTTCGTGCGCTTTTCGCTGTGCGAATACTCATGGCGCAGCATAGCGTGTGGACGGCCCTGCGCACTGCGGGCTCCGCCGTGCACGCGCTCGATCTCGCCCAGGCTCGCAAGCTCCTCAAGGTCACGGCGGATCGTCATATCCGAGACACCTAACGCATCCGAAATCTCCTTGACCGAGACCGTTCCCTGTTCCTCGAGCAGCTGCCGAACCTTATCCTGTCGCTCCGCTTTAATCACGATGAGTCCTCGCTGTTCCACGCTCACGTCAATTCAAACAATAACGAACAAATTGTATCAGACTCGCGCGCGTCAGAAATGAACGCCCGCACAGCTCCAATCATCACTTTTTTGAGAAAAATACCCCCTGCTTTAGTGGGGTGTAGTGATAATCTCGCCTGTTCGCGCTACAGTTTGTCTGAAATATCTCGATGTTAGGAACCAAATGATCACTTCCGAGCTTTTCGGCACCGCGCCGTGCGGTACCCCCGTTCATCGTTACACCCTCAACGGGCCCGAGATCTGCGTTCGCATTATGGACTATGGCGCCACCGTGTTGGGCATCGACGTGCCCGACATCCCCGGCAACGTGCGCGATGTGGTGCTGGGCTTCGATAAGCTCGAGGATTACTTTGACAACCCCGCCTGCTTTGGCGCGACCATCGGCCCCGTGGCAAACCGCACCGCGGGCGCCACGATCACCATCGCCGGTACGGACTGGTATATGCCGGCCAACGAAGGCGCCAACAACCTACACAGCGATCTTGAGCACGGCCTGCACAAGCGCGTGTGGGACGTTGAGCTCGACGAGACTCACAACGCCGTGCGCATGACCACCTCGCTTGAGGACGGTGAGCTGGGTCTTCCCGGCAACCGCACCTTTACGGCCGTGTTTACCGTTACACGCACCGGCGTCTTTCGCATCGAGTATGGCTGCGAGAGCGACCGCGCCACCTACGTATCCATGACCAACCACACGTACTTTAACCTTGCCGGTCATAACGCCGGCATGGACTGTGAGCACTTCTTTGTTGCCAACGCCGCCCACTACCTCCCCATCAACGACCAGAACATTCCCACCGGCGAGATTGCTCCAGTCGAGGGCACGCCGTTTGACTTTCGCGAGCTGCGCCCCGTCGCGCCTGGCATGGAGGCCGACAATCCGCAGATTAAGCAGGCCCGTGGCTACGACCACTGCCTGTGCATCGATGGCTACCAGTACGGTCGAAACCTGCGCCACGCGATGCACGTCGAGGAGATGTGGACCGGCCGTGAGCTGGACTACTACACCACCGCCCCGGGCGTGCAGCTCTACACCGGCAACTGGCTGGGCGACGAGCACGCCAAGGACGACGCCAACTATGGCTGGGGCGCCGGCTTTGCCCTCGAGGCCGAGATGTATCCCGACACGCCGCACCACGCGTTGTTCCCGCAGGGCATCGTGGGCCCGAATCATCCCTACAGCAATGTGATCGAATACCACTTTATGAGGCACTAAGCCCACAACGCGACATATCGCACAGCAACGCCCGTCGGCACACCGCCGACGGGCGTTTTGCTACCTAGTCATTGGGGACGTTCTTAAATGACTAGTTGGATGGGGTCGGGATTGGAGCTGGGGAGATAGCGGATTTCTAGTTCTATGCCGAGCTTTTGCAGCTCTTTGAGGGAGGCGACATCTGCGCCGTCTACGGCGACTGCGGGCGTTATGGGGCGCTTGCCCTCCCCCGTCTGCATATGGCCAATGCTGATCTTGGTGATCGGCACACCACCCTTAACCAGTGCGAGCGCATCCGTGGGCGACGCCACCATGATGAGAATCCATTGGCGCGGCGTTGCGGTATGAATGATGTCGACGGTCCTTTGCACCGAGAAAAACCGCGTCCAGACACCCTCGGGTGTCGCCACCCTCATAGGGGCCCACTTGCGCGAATCAGCCGCAATCTCATCGTTGACGATTAACACAAGGTTGGAACCCACGGCCTCGTTCCACAGCTCAATGTCTTGGCCGTAAATGAAACGGTCATCGATACGCGTGAGAAGGATCTTGGGTTGAGCCATGGCTGCCCCATTCTGTCTGAGACCCATACGAACGGGACGTCGGCCACCAACTCAACAGCAGGTCAAGCGCCAGATGGACGCCGCAGACATCACACCTCTAATATTAGTGCATTTAAAGTGAGAAAAGCCGTCAGAACCCTTGCGCGGATTTGCGATGTCCCGTATCATAGACAGCCGTTGACGCCTCAGTTGCGTCATCACATGGCCGCCAGCGTAGCTCAGTTGGTAGAGCACCGCTCTCGTAAAGCGGGGGTCACCGGTTCGAGCCCGGTCGCTGGCTCCATTGCACAAGATAGCCGCCTTCGGGCGGCTTTTTTGTTGCCGATTTTGAGTGCGTGCGTGCCAATCTACGTATCGTAACGGCCTCAACTCCCCTACTCAAAAACAGAAAGCCCCGCCAACCGCAATCCCCAAAGGAACCGCGATCAGCGGGGCCTAAGCGCGCTCCTCCAAAGGAAAACGCTCACAACACGAACAGCTCAGCCGAGCAGCGCGTTACTCTTCCCAGTAAGCATCTGCAAGCAGCTTAAAGCAGATCTTCTTGACCGGCTGCGCGCCATCGCCCGGGAACTCGAGCGTGGGCATATGAGGCTCGCCGGCAACGAACAGCGCAAACTTATCGTCAGCAAGATCGCCGGCGATCGAAGCGTCGGAATCGACCAGATCGTAGTCGTCCATCTCGTCAAACTCCTGAACCAGCGTCAGGCTGCCCGTGGCAACCTTAAAGGCCTCGCGACCCTTGACGTCGATCTGCAGGTCATGATAGCGCTGATGCGTCTCATAGTGAGCCTCGGCCTCGGGACGCGTCGTGGGAGCCATGACGTTCGCATAGACCTTGTCGCCCAGAATCGGATGGCTGCCGACCTCGAGCTGCGCCGGATCGTTCTCCTCGAGCCAGTCAATCAGCACATCGAGGCCCTTGAGCATTCCGCGGTATTCCTCGATATCGCCCAATGCACCGTAAATCATCTAAATCCCCTCTCGGATCGTTTCTTTGGCGGCTACTCGATAAACGCGTTACCGACGCTGTTGCCGCCCACATACGTCTCGACCAGGGTAAGGTCGGGATTGAACGCGACAACGTCGGCGTCGCGCCCCGACATAATGCTATCGCACTTGTCGTCGACATGAGCTAGCAAGCGATGCCGGGGCCGCAGCACAAGCTCCTACAGCTCGGTCACGACAACGCCGTTGTAGACCTCGTCCCAACGATCCATGACCAAGTGGCCAGTCATAGGATCCATGGCATTGAGCTTGCCGCAGGTGTTGGCGGTACGCAGCACCGTCTCGTCGTCCGCGCCAGCAGCAATGGCATGCGCGAAGCCAGCGATAGTGGAGTCACCAGAGCCCGTGGCGTTAACGGCAGGGATATCGGGCGTCTTTGCGCGGAACGCACGGCCATTGTGGAAGCCAACGGAGCCGGCAGCGCCCATGGACACGACGACCCAGGGGATATCGGAGAAGCGGGCGTCAGAAGCGAGCGCGGCGCGGAGCTCGTCCACATCGTCGGTGGTAAAGCTCGTGCCCAAAAGGCCGTTAATCTCGGTCAGGTTAGGCTTAACCAGCTCGGGCTTGACCTCGGACTTGAGCGCTGCCTCGAGCGAAGCACCCGAGGTATCGAGCAGCACCTTGGCGCCGGCGTTCTCGGCAATGCCCGTGATCTTGGCATAGTAGTCTGCCTCGACGCCGCGGGGCAGCGAACCCGAGATGGTAACGACGTCGGCCTTACCCGCAAGCTCGGTAAACTTGGCGGTAAAGGCATCGAGCTCCTCGGGGGCAATCGTCGGGCCGCTCTCGAGCAGCTCGGTCTGGTTACCGGCATGAAGGATGTTAAGGCAGATGCGGGTCTCGCCCTTGATGGGCACAAAATCATTCTTAATGCCATTGGCATCCATGAGCTCGGCCATATAGGCGCCCATATGACCACCAAGCAGGCCGGTTGCCACAACGTCGTCGCCCAGCTGACCAAGGACGCGGGCTACGTTAAGGCCCTTGCCGCCGGCGGTCTTTTCGGGCGTCACACGGTTTACGTCGTCAATGACGAGCTCATCGAGCTGATAGCGCGTATCGACGGACGGGTTCATCGTAACGGTGAGGATCATTTCTAGCTCCTTATCTCGCAGGCTCCTTATGCCTTGCAAAACGAATTGGCTACATGCGACTACAGAATCTCGATCGTGAACGAGCGCACGATGGTTTCTTTGGGCTTGGCGATAAGACAGCCGCGCTTGTGCTCAAGCACGTCGTCCTCATCGGAGCAGGTCGAAAGGCCGCCCCAGGGTTCAACTGCCACAAAATCGCCCTCGGGCTTGCTCCACACAATGAGATACGGAAAGCCCTCGAAGCTCAGGCGGACGCCCTTGTCCTCGCCCTTCTTGGAAAGCGTGACCTGACGGCTCTCGAGCACGTCAAAGATGGTCTCCGCAAAATCGAAGAGCTCATGCGACAGAGGCAGCGTCTTTCCCACCATGGGGTTCTTGGAGCGCCTGTCCACATCAATCAAGCCAGTCGAAGGGACAGCGGTGCAAAGCTCCGCAGCCTCGTCCTTCTCAAAGCGCAGCTCGTAGTCCGTATAGGCCTCGCCCTCATCGAGCGGGCACCTAAAGCCGGGGTGTCCACCGATAAAGAAAGGCATGTCCTCGGTGCCCTCGTTGGTAACCTCATAGGAGACGCGCACGGCGGCGTCCTCGAGCGTATAGCGGGCGACAAGCTTAAACGGATACGGATAATCGCTCAGCAGCGCGGCGTTATCCTCCGAAGCCAGGCACATCGCCAGCTCGTTCTCGCTCTGGCTCAGCAGCTTCCACTCCTGTTTGCGCGCAAACCCATGGCGGGCGAGCTTCACATGATGTCCGGCAAACGTCATGGCGCTGTTATCGCGCAAACCTCCGCAAATCGGGAAGCAAATCGGTGCCTGGCCGGACCACACGGCGGGATCGCCCTGCCACAAGTACTCGCGACCTCCAGCCTCAATCGAGGTAAACGAACCACCGGCCGTGGAGACCTTGATAGAAATCGAATCGTTGGAGAGAGCGTATTCCATTGTCCATCCTTTCGAACAACTGCTTTTTGCTCGCAAGAACCCGTCTCGGCCCTGACCAAAGGACAAACCCGCACGTTCATCGATGCGTCCGGTTTCCCAGCCATGCAACGGGGTACCATACAGACATTGATGCAATTACAGCTGAAAGGCCTTCTTATGCGAACCATCATCCTTTATGCCTCACGCCACCACGGCAATACGAAAAAGCTCGTGGACGCCATCGTCGAGGCGCACCCCGAAATCGATACCCTCGACGTGAAGTCACTCGGGAAAAACGAGTACCCCGACCTGCACGAATATCATCTGATCGGCGTCGCCACGGGCATCTATTACTCCGAGATCGACAAGGACATGGCACGCGTGCTCACGAACGTGCTGCAGCCGCAGGACAAGGTGTTTGGCCTTATGACCTACGGCGGCAAAAACAAGTGGTACGGCAAGGATATCGATGGCATCTGCCGCATGAGGCAGGCCATCTTTATGGGTGTCTACGGCTGCCCCGGCTTTGATACGTGGGGGCCGTTCAAACTCACCGGCGGCGTCCAGAAGGGACACCCAACCGCTGAGGAAATTAAGGGCGCTGTCGACTTCTTCGACAAGATCGAAGACGAGTACGGCGACATCATCGTCGAAGAGTATGCCAAGCGCGAGAAGCGTCTAGCCTACGAGAAGGAGCATCCTGCAGGAGGCCTGGTGGCCGGCGTCAAGCGCACGGCAAAGAAGATCGCTAACAAGCTGTAACTGTAAAGGTGCTTTTGAGCGTTTAACCCATACGGCGGGTCCGAGCAGATTCGGGCCCGCCGTCTTTTTCTATCGCTACTCGGTAAAGGCGTTGCCGACGCTCTGGCCGCCAACATACGTCTCGACGAGGGTGAGCTCATGGTCGAACACGACAAAGTCAGCGTCGCGACCCGGCATGATGCTGCCGCACTTATCCTCGATGTGCGCGGAGCGTGCCGGCACCTCAGTTGCCATGCGAATGGCGATATCGGCGCTGGCGATGCCCCAGTCGACGATGTTCTTGACGCCCTGGGCAAGCGTGAGCACCGAGCCGGCAATGCTCTTGCCGTCGGCGAGCCAGCACAGGTTGTCCTTCATGATGACGTCCATGCCACCACTGGTGTAGCTGCCCTCGGGCATGCCGCCGCAGCCCAGGCAGTCGGTGATGAGCACCGTGTGCTGCCAGCCCTTTGCCTGCAGCAGTGCCTTGATGGCGGCAGGGTTTACGTGCTTGCCGTCACAGATGATCTCGGCGTAGGTCTCGGGCGTGGACATGGCAGCGCCCACGACACCGGGCTCACGGTGATGCAGCCCGCGCTGGCCGTTATAGGTATGCGTAAAGCAGCTGGCACCGGCGTTGATGGCGGCGATGCACTCATCGTAGGTGGCGTCGGAGTGACCGATGCTGGTCACCACACCCTTGGCGTTCAGAGCAGCCGCATAAGCAGCGGCACCGTCGCGCTCGGCCGCCATGGCGCTCTTAACGATGCGACCGCCCGCAGCCTCCTGCCACTGATCGAAGACCTCCTCGGAGGGATCGATAAGATAAGCGGGGTTCTGCGCGCCCACGTGCTTCATGGTAAAGAAGGGGCCCTCCAGATAGATGCCCTGAATGCGAGCACCGCAGAAGTCAGGGCCGCGACCCTCGTCCGCCTGAGCGATGGCGGCGCAGGCATCCTTGATCTGCTCGACGCCATCGGTGAACGTCGTGGGCAGCCAGCTGGTGGTACCGCGACGGGCGAGCTCGGTCGAGCTGATATCAATGCCCTCGGGATCGTTATCGGTAGTCGAGTGGTTATAGAAGCCATGGATGTGAGTATCGACCATACCCGGTGCGATCCACGATCCCGTGTAGTCCTTGATCTCGCAGGAGGGCTCGTCGGCCTGCCAGGCGCCAAAGACGCCATCCTCGACCATAAGATAGCCGCCCAGTTGCGGGCCTGCCGGCAAGAAGAACTTGTCAGCCTTAATTGCGTACGTGCTCATATGCACTCCTTGCTTCTAAAGCAGTTGACTGTAGTGATGCTTATACCCAGCTCACGTAAAACAAAAAGCGCCCGCCCGCCGTTATGAGCGGACGGGCGCCCTTACAGGGGGACGCGATTAAGCGGTGAAGGGGTGAATCGTCACGCCCTTAACCACGCGGTTGACCGTGCCGGTGGGGCTCGGCGTATCGGGCGTGTTGCCCACGCGCACGGAGTTGAGCAGGCTGATAGCCTGGGCAAACATCACGAACGGCAGGGCAAGGTAGCCCTCGGGAAGCGCCTCGTAGCCCTTAAAGGTGAAGGACTCGCCCTCGTAGACGGTAGCGCCATCCTGCTGAACGGCAACGGTGTGCTGAGCGATCTTGTCGCCACCGATCTCGTTGAGGATGTCGATGTCGTACTGACGGGTGTAGGCGTCGTTGTTGACGAACACGAAGACGAGCGTCTTATCGTCGACGAAGGACTTAGGTCCGTGACGATAGCCCATGGAGGTGTCGTAGGAAGTAGCGACCAGACCGTGAGCGAGCTCGAGGATCTTGAGCTGGCTCTCCTGGGCAAGGCCACCGAAGGAGCCAGAACCCAAGTAGGTCACGCGGTTGAAATCGCCAGCGAGGTAATCGGCGATCTCGGGCTCACGGGAGATGACCTCCTCGCCCATCTTGGCAATCGTCTCGACCCACTCGGCCTTCTGCTCGTCAGAGGCAGTGTCGAAAATAAGGGTGGAGAGCAGGGTCATGCAGGAATAAGAACCGGTCATGGCGAAGCCCTTGTCGTTGGCGCGCGGAATGAGCAGCGTCAGCGCGTTGGGATCATCGGCAGACTCGACGGCGAGCTTGCCCTCGGGAGCGCAGGTGATGTTGAGGAACTTGACGTTGTGGACGAGCTCCTTGGCAACGGCAACGGCGGCAAGGCTCTCGGGGCTGTTGCCAGAGCGGGCAAAGGAAACCACGAGCGTGGGATCCTCGGCGCGCAGGAAGTCGCGCGGGGCGCTCACGATGTCGGTCGTGGCGATGGGCTTAAAGTCGTAGAGATCAGTGTTGCCAGCGTGACGCAGGTACGGGGCGCAGGTATCGCCAACGTAGTCGGACGTACCGGCACCGGTGAAGACAACGGACAGACGACCCTCGCCCATAGCGCGAGCCTCGGCCAGGAAGGCCTCGATGGCCTCCTTGTTCTCGCGATAGATGTTGAGCGTATCACGCCAAAGCTCGGGCTGCTGAGCAATCTCGGACGTGGTGATCTGGGCGCCGAGCTCGGTGAGCTCCTCGACACTCTTCTCGAACATTTCTAATACCTCTCTCTAGAAGTAATCCTCTGACGTGCAATTATACACTTCGGTTGGTTATCTGGTAGTAACCAGTTAAATGCAAAGAATCACCATATGGAAACGATGCGAGCACTAGTTACTGCGCTGGTGGTAAACCTTGTATTTAAACTGATCGGCACGAGCAACCGAGAGTGTGTACTCCACTACCTCGTTTGACTCGTTATACGTAGTCCTGACCAAATCGAGCACAGGCGAGCCCTCGACAATTCCCAAAAGGTGGGCGTCGGTGGGACGGGCTATGCTCGCATAGAACTCCTCTTCGGCCACGCGTATCTTTTGCTGAAAGTCTTGCTCAATCACATCGTAAAGCGGCTTACGCTCCAGCAGCGGTCGCTTTAGGGACAGAAATTGACGAACTGGTAGATAGCTGCGTTCGACCATCATGGGCATATTGTCGGCAGAACGAAGGCGCTTAAGCTTAAAAATGCGATCACCGATACGCAATCCCATATGCTCGGCCAGATTCTTATCGGCCTCCATCTCGCAAAACTCGAGAATCGTGGTCTCGGGGTCGCGACCCATCGCGCGCATCTGCTCGGTAAAGCTGTAGGACTGCATAAGATTGGTTGCCTTTGCCGAACGGTCGGTCACAAAGGTACCGCGACCGTGCTGCCGAACCACCAGTCCTAAACGCTCCAGTTCCTGCAGAGCCAGGCGTACCGTAGTGCGCGAGAGACCATAGCGCTCCGATAGTTCGCGCTCGGAAGGAATCATGTCACCGGCGCGATATTCATGGTCGATCTTTTCGGTCAGAATATCGACCAGCTGATCGTACAGCGGTTGCTTACGCGCTCCGATCGCCATCCTATCCTCCCTTTTGCTCGAATTCGGCTAACTACCTAGGGTGTTTAGCATTATCTGTCTGCCACACCCGAATCATCAAGAAAACAAAAGCCGCGCGCTCTTTCGAGCACGCGGCTTTTAACATACACATGGCTTAAGGGGTCGGGGTGTGAGCCGCGTAGGGACACACCCCTCAAGCTAGAGCCTTACCAGATGCTCGGCCAGAGACCAAGCGGGCCAGCGCCCAGGATGCCGAGGACGAAGAGCAGCAGAATGCCCTTGGTCGGGGTCCAGCTGTGCTTAGCGAACATGTAGTAAAGCAGCAGCGTAAGCATAAGCGGGACGAGCTTCGGGACGATGGTGTTGAGGGTGTCGGCAACAGAGAAGTTGACCGGATCCTCGGTAACGGTGCCGTAGGTAACGGACTCCATGCCGTTGCCCAGATCGGTGACGCCGCACTCGACAGCGTTGCCGTCGGCATCGGAGGCGGTGAGGGCGTTGCCGTCCTCATCGGTCATGGCGATGGTACCGGCCTCAGCGGTCTCGGTATCGATGCCCTCCATACCGGTGAAGTTCTCGGCCTCCTTCTCGGAGACGATCACGGTAGTAGCGGAGAGGCCACGGGTGGTGCCGTTGGGGATCTGGAGGTTGATCTGGGTGCCACCCATGGTGACGACCAGGCAACCGACGACGAAGACGCCCATGATGGAAGCGGCACGCGTGAAGGCCTGCATGTTAGCAGTCAGAGCGTCAATAGCGCTGGTACCAAGCTTGTAGGACCAGTTCATGAGCCAGAAGCGCAGAGCGAACTGGACGACGTTGAAGATCACCAGGAAGATGATCGGTGCAGCGGCGTTGCCGTTGATGGCCATGTTGGAGGTGATGCCGGCCGTGATAGGCACGAGCGTCAGCCAGAACAGGGCGTCACCGATACCACCGAGCGGGCCCATTGCGGCGACGCGGACGGCGCGGATCGTGGGGATGTCAACCTTGTTCTGCTCGAGCGAAAGCACGATGCCCATAACAAAGGTGACGAGGAACGGGTGAGTGTTGAAGAACTCCAGGTTGTGGCTCATGGAAGCCGCGAGGTCGTTCTTGTTGGTGTGGATCTTCTCCAGACCGGGGATGATGGAGTAGAGCCAGCCGGCGGCCTGCATACGCTCGTAGTTGAACGAGGCCTGCAGGAAGCAGGAGCGCCAAGCCATCTTGTTGAGGGTCTTCTGGTCGAGCTGCGGAGCAGGAGTGAGATCCTCGTAGTGCTCCGGGATCACATACTCATTAGATGCCATCTTCGAAGTCACCTCCGTCAGAAACAGCTGCACCCTTCAGCTCGGTCTGCTGCTGGAAGTCCCAGAAAGCGATGCCGAAGCCGATGAGAGCGAGGATGAGCAGAGCAGGGGTTGCCAGCGAATCGTTGGCAACGGTGATGAGCGCGAGGCCAAAGCCCATGAGGAAGAAGCCCCACATATCGCGGTTCATCATAACCTTGAGCAGGACGGCGAAGCCGACGAAGCGCATCATGCCGCCTGCAGCGGACAGACCGGTCTGCAGCCAAGTCGGGATGGCAGAAGCGATGGTCTGACCGATGGTAGCGCCAGCGATGAAGAACAGGGTGACGACGACAGCGAAAATCAGGCCGAGCAGAGCCATGGCGAAGTAGTTCAGGCGCTCGATGCCCTTGGTGTCCGCGTTGTGAGCCATGTTATCGGCCGTGGACATAAGCGGGGACATAAGCGTGAAGACCAGGGTAACGCCAAGCTGGCCAAGCAGAGCGAACGGAATGGCGAGGCCGACTGCCGCGTTGGGCTCGAGGCCCGTGGCGATAGCGAGAATGGCTGCCATGATGCCGCCGATGACGGCGTTAGGCGGCTGAGCGCCTCCGATCGGCATGTTGCCGATCGTCATGAGCTGATAGGTACCACCCACGAGAAGACCGGTGTTGAGGTCGCCAAGGATAAGACCGATGACGGCGCCGGTGACGATGGGCTGATAGAGAGACTCGAGGAAGTCAAACTGGTCGATTGCCGCGATGAACGTAACAACGAAGACCAGAGCGATCTGGATGATCGAGTATTCCATCTTGCTCCTCCTTTCAAAATGTATGTACGCACTTTGGATATCACGTACAGAACGTCAGGGTTTCACTCCTGACAACGTGGATCACGAGGATTACGAGAAGAGCTTGCTCGTGTCCTCAACAGGCGTGCTCGGAACGCGCCTGATCTCCAACTCCACCCCCAATTCCTGCAGCTCTTTAAACGCAGCGACATCCTCGTCGTTAACTGCGACGGAGGTGGCGACTTGGCGCTTTCCTTCCGACATGTGCATGTTGCCGATGTTTACCTTCTTTATAGGCACACCGCCCTTGACGAGCGTAAGCACGTCTTCCGGTGTTTCGGCCACGATGAAGATCTTCTGGCGCGGGCTCGCCTTGCCAATGACGTCGATGGTCTTCTGCAGAGAGAAGAAACGCGTAGCGACGCCGGCGGGAGCGGCCATCTTCATGAGGTTCTGGCGCATGGTGTTGGACGCCACGTCGTCGTTGGCGACGAGGATGAGGTTGGAGCCCAGGGTGGAGTTCCACTGGGTGGCAACCTGACCATGAACCAGTCGGTTATCGATGCGGGTAAGAAGAATGTTGGGTTCTGCCATGTTGATCAGCTTCCTTTCGTTATTTGCTGACGACAGTTACTTGATCTCCTGAATCGCGTAACGCGAAACATCTACGACGGCTCCGGATCGGACTTTGATCTGGACCTTCTCGCCTTCGATGCCTTTGACGGTTCCGTAGATACCGCCGGCGAAAAGAACCTCTTGACCCGGCTTGAGCTCGGTGTGCAGCTCCTTGAAGTACTTCTGCTTCTTCTTCATGTTGATTTGCGACCAGATGGTGTAAATCAAGCCCATGATGACAAGCAGGCCTAAAAGGGCGACCGAGGAGCTCAGGACGTTGGCTCCGAAATCGGCCATTAGATGCCGTCCTCGTCGCCGAAGATATCCTCTTCGTCGGAGCCGGCAACGGATGCGACCGTCTGGGCGGTGATGCCCGTCTGGCCAACGGTCACGGCCTGCTCGCCAAGCTCGGCGAGCGTGGCGTTGCCGCGGAGGAACAGAAGCTCAATAACCATGGGAAGGTTGGTGCCGGTCAGAACCTCGACGTTGTCGACATCCTGGGCAATCATCATCGCCTGGTTGAACGGGGTGCCACCAAGCAGGTCGGTAAAGACGAGCACGCCATCGCACTCCTCGCGCATGGCGGTAATAGCGGCGCGGAGATCCTCACCGTAGGAAGCAGCCTGGTCGCCCTCAAAAGGAACGACGGTAAAAGCGGGCTGGTCGCCAGCAACCATAGCGATAGCGCTTGCGAGGCCGGGTGCGAACTGTCCATGACCGGTAAGAATAAAGCCAACCATTCAAATTTCCCTTCCGAAGGTGTGTACGATCTGAGTCCGATGATTTTCGGAAGCCAGCGGGCGCTCGCCCTTAAAGCTTCTTAGAAAGCGTACTTTGAAGACCAGTGGTTTCTAAACTGGTAGTAACCACGTGACGTGTTGTTGTCACTATATCACCCCAGAAGAGGTCGCTTTCGTTGATTCATACGGTAAAACGTTTTTGCACCGCTCACGGTGATAAATCGACCGTTTACCGGTCGTTAACACTTCTACCTGCGGTTTTGAAACCGTTCCGAAATGCTTTGGCAAAAGATCGGATCTTTTCCTGTGTCTAAACAACGCAGGGCGGCTAAAAATAGCGTGTAGAAAAATTGCAGGTCATTGTGAAGATATGTGAATTGGTCTTTTTGACTTAATACCAGTTAGAACCAGTTTTGAGATTATCGGTGAACGGTAGTTTTCGACCGTTCACCGGTCACTTGCAATCGTTTGCAGTTGTTTTCCCAGATGAATTAGGGGAACCCGATGGAGCGCTTGTGCGGGCGCGAGGCCTATCCTATTGATTTCGGCAACAAAAAGCCCGCTAGAACGTTGTCCGTTCTAGCGGGCTCAATCAGGTAGATCGGTTAGCGCGCAGTAGTGCAGGCAAACCTTACGCAAACAGGCCGTAGATGCTGATGTTGGCCTTGGCGTAGAGGCCGTTAGCATACTCGGTCCACTTGGAGCTGGCGCTCGAAGCCTGCGAGGAATACTGCTGGTAGGCGGTGTAATAGGCGGTCATGGCCTGCTTATAGGTAGCGCTATCGGCCGTAAAGGCATCGTCAGCGAAGGCCTTAGCGTAGGTGCTATCGGCGTCCTTCCAAGTGCCCTTTGAGCTATCCCACTCGTCGCCGGCAAGGTTGATGATGTAGTCGGCGTAGTCCTTGCTCGCGGTCTCCTCGTTGCCGTCAGCAGGCTCGGTCGGGGCGGTCGGCATGCTTGCGGAGCTGTCGCCGACCTTCTTCTTGTAGAGCTTCTGCAACGTCGCGGACTGGCGGACGATCTGCTTGGCCTGGTCCTTGGACACGCCATACTGCGTGGCCATGGTCTTGTAGTCCGAAGTGCCGATGGAATCCTCGGCGTACTTCTTCATTTCCTTAGAAGAGACGGTGATGCCCTCGTCCTCGGCAGCATCGAGCAGGATCTTGTTGCGCACGTAGGACAGGATAACGTCGGCAGAGGGAGCAGTGTAGTTGCCATCGCCATCCTTGACGGTGTCGAGGCTGTACTGGCTCTCGATAGCCTCGCGCGCGGTGATGTCGCTCTTCTTGCCGTTGTAGCTGTAGCTTGCCACGGTCGAATCGAGTTGGTCCTCGGTGAGGGTCGCCGAGCCGACGCCCTTGCCGCCAAAACCACCGTTGCCGATAAAGAAACCGACCACAGCAGCGATCACGATAGCGACCACAAAGGCGGCAATCATCGTCTTCTTGTGCTTGGATGCATGGTCGTCTTCGTCGGAGTCGTCGTCCTCGTCTTGCTCCTCGGGCATGAGGTTCTCGTCGGCGGCGTCCGCGGCGATCTGAGCCTCCAGACGGGCGTCCTCCTCCTCGGCCGTCGTACCGGCAGCAATGTGCTCGGCAGACGTACCGGCGACCAGATCGATCTTCTCGTCCTCATCACCGTCGGGGCCTTCGCCGCGCTCGATGATCTGGATGCCGTCGATCTCGTCCTTCTCGTCCTTCTTTTGAATCAGACCCATATCGGTTACTCCTTGTTAGGAAACATAGTCCTCAATAGAATACGCCCGACAGAGCGCCGGGCGTATTGATTCTCAGGTTATACGCAAACACTTAAGTACTATTTAGGCGTTTGCAGTGTGCATGCCTTAGGCCAGGTGCGCGATAACGGCATCGGCAAAGGCCTGCGTGCCCACAGCGCCCTCAACGGAGCCGGTCTGGGCACGACGAACGTCGCCGGTAACCTGCTCACCCTCGTCGAGCGTGGCAGAAACGGCGGCGCGAATGCGATTGGCCGCGTCGCTCTCGCCCAGGTGATCGAGCATCATAGCCGCAGACAGAATCTCGGCCGTGGGGTTAGCGATATCCTGGCCCGCGATATCGGGCGCGGAGCCGTGCGTAGCCTCAAAGATGGCGCAGTCGGCACCGATGTTGGAGCCGGGGGCCATCCCTAAGCCGCCCACCAGGCCGGCGCACAGGTCACTCACGATGTCGCCGTACAGGTTGGGCAGCACCAGGACATCGAAGTCGTTGGGGTTCTGGACCAGGCCCATGCAGGTGGCGTCGACGATCTTGTCGTTGAACTCGATATCGGGATAGTTGGCGGCCACCTCGCGCGCCACGCGCAGGAACAGGCCGTCGGTCGCCTTCATGATGTTGGCCTTGTGCACGGCCGTCACCTTTTTGCGGCCGCAGCGGCGGGCATACTCAAAGGCATACTCCACAATGCGGCGGCTCTTGGCGATGGAAATCGGCTTAATTGAAATGGCGGAATCAGCGGCGAAGGTCTTCTGGCCCGAGCGCTCGACGAGCTGCGAGAGCTCCTCGACCTCGGCAGCGCCCTCATCGAACTCGATGCCGGCGTAGAGGTCCTCGGTGTTCTCGCGCACGATAACCAGGTCGACATCGCGGAAGCGCGAGCCGTCGCCCGGCTGCGACAGGCAGGGGCGCACGCAGGCGTACAGGTCGAAGTGCTTGCGCAGGGCCACGTTAACGCTGCGGAAACCCGTGCCGACCGGTGTGGTGATGGGACCCTTGATGGCAA
This sequence comes from uncultured Collinsella sp., assembly GCA_902495525.1. Taxonomy (GTDB): domain Bacteria; phylum Actinomycetota; class Coriobacteriia; order Coriobacteriales; family Coriobacteriaceae; genus Collinsella. The sequence goes on along the minus strand of CABUXL010000004.1, from coordinate 35,459 downwards.
CCTTGGTCTCGGCGATCGCATCGAGCACGTGCTGGGGCAGCGGCGTGCCAAACTCGTCCATGACGCCGGCGCCGGCCTCCTGGACGTTCCAGTTGATCTGGACACCGGTGGCCTCGACCACGCGGCGCATGGCCTGCGTAATCTCGGGACCGATACCGTCACCGGGAATCAGGACTACATCGTGCGCCATAATCTGTTACTCCTCGTTTTCGGCGTCGTCAGATTTTTTAACGCTAGCACGCTTCTTCTTTTTGGAGAGATCAAGGTCAAAGCGTTTAACAAGCATTTCGCAAATCTCGCTCGAACGGGCTTTGAGATAGCTGCCCTTGCCGTTCTCGGCGTCGAACTTAAGGCGCAGCGCGAGCTTCTCGGCGACCTCGGCGTCAATCTCGCCCTGGCCAAACTCGTACAGGCAACCGAGCATGTCGCGATACTCGAGGTCGCCGTGGTAGCACTGGATGGCCTCGTCCAGGATGGGCCAAGCCTCGCGCGAACGCTCGACGCTCGTGGCGCCCCACACGCACAGCAGGCGGAAGGCAGCATAGCGCAGCGTGGAGGAGATCTCGTCGAACAGTGCGGTCTCGGCACCCTCAAAGGCATCGCCCAGCTGCTCGGGGCAGGTGGTGGCGAGCGCCGTCAGGGCATCGAGGGCCTCCCAGCGGGTCTGAGCCTCGGGGCGGTCGAGCGCCTCGATCAGCGCGGGCACGCAGGGCACGACGCGCTGCGGATCGCGCTCGGCAAGCAGGTGCAGCACGCGGGCGGCAAACTGGCGGATGCGGCGCGTGGGGCAGCCGAGTTCCTTGACCAGACGGTCGACGGCGTTCTCGTTCTCCTCTGCCAGCTGAAGCTGTGCCAGCTCCTCGTCGGTGAGCTGTTCGTCTTTGTTTTCTGCCATAGTTACCTCTTCTTACTATTTCTTAGCGTGCTTGCCAGCACCCTTGCTGTCATCGGTGACCGAGATGAGCTGTCGATCGGCCGCGCCATTGCGACGCGCACGGCGGCGTTCCTCGGCGTCGCCCGCGTCGGCGGCGGCACGGTGAGCCTTGTTGACGTTAAAGACCTCGTCGTGCTTGCGCCACGGACCGACGGACTCGCCAAAGCTCATCTTAAGGCCGGCGATAAAGCCGCCGAGCCAGCCGATCGGCGCAAACTGCACCAGCGGGAACAGTGAGAACACCCAGGTCAGCAGGACGACTGCCGCCGCTCCCGCAAAGTTGGCAATCCAGTAGTCGCGCTTGGTGATGACACGCTTTTCGCACGCCCACTGGCCGCACAAAAAGCCAATGTAGATCGCAAAGAGAAAGAGCACCAGCGCAAGCACCACGAACGTCCAGCTCATGGGCGCTACTCCCCGTGATGGTGGCCGCAGCAGCACTCGTGGCCGTCATCATGGCCGTGGCCGCCGCAGTACTCGTGGCCCTCGTCGTGGTGGTGGCCACAACCGCACTCGTGATCGTCGCCATGCTCGCCGCAACCGCAGCCGTCCTCGTGAGCGCCATGCTCCTCGGGACGATACTGCGACCAGTCCAGACCGGCGGCGATGGCGTCGGCCTCCTCCTTATAGAGGACCGTGACGGCCTGGGTACCCAGCTTGGCACCACCGATGGCGTCGAGCATGTCGTAGAGCGTAAAGGCCACGTCGGCACCGGGCAGCGCAAGCTCGCGGTCGTCGGCATAGGCGAGCGCCAAGCGCAGGTCCTTGATAAAGTGCTCGACCATAAAGCCGGGCTTGTAGTCGCCGTCGAGCGCCTTGGGAGCCAGGCTCTCCATGGCGCCGGACTTGCCGGTGCCGCCCAGGATCATCTGGCGGGTCTTCTCCAGGTCAAGGCCGCTCAACTCGGCAAATGCCATGGCGTCTGCCATGCCGACCATGCAGGCGCCCAGCGACACCTGGTTGGCGAGCTTGGCAGCCTGGCCCTTGCCGGCGCCGTCGAAGCAGCAGATGTTGGCCGCAAAGGTGGCAAGGATGTCGCGGACCGGCGCGATGTCGTTCTCGGTAGCGCCCACGATAGCCGTGAGCGTACCGGCGATAGCGCCCGACTCGCCGCCGGTGACGGGGCAGTCAAACGCCATGCGACCAGAAACCTGGGCGGCCTCGGCAATGTCACGGGCAAGCTCGGGCGAGCTCGTGGTGAGGTCGATCAAGACCGCGCCGGGCTTAGTGCACGAGAGCAGGCCGTCGCCCGCCAGGTAGAGTTCCTCGACCTCGGAGGGATAGCCCACCATGGTAAAGACGACATCGGCGTTCGCCGCGGCATCGGCCGGCGTATCTGCCCAGACGGCGCCGCGCTCGATAAGCGCCGCCGCCTTGGACTTGGTGCGGTTGTTGACCGTGACGGGATAGCCGGCGTCCAGAATGTGGCCGGCGATGGGGGCACCCATGATTCCGGTGCCAATGAATGCGACGGAGAGCTTGTTTGCCATGAAACCTTTCCTTTTGGGTTGGGTGTTGTTACCAGGTTGAATACTCGGTGCCAGCGTTTGGGCTGTGAGTCGAGGGCGATTACGGACGCAGCGCTTGTCTACTGACCGCGCACGCGGCGGGCGATACGGTCGGAAAGCGACGCCTTGTCGGCGCGGTTCTTACCCCAAAACGCGCAGCCCACCATGCCGGGGCCCACGTGCGAGCCGACGGTGGGACCCACGGAGCCGCGAATGATCGTGACGTCGGCGCAACCCTCCTCCTTGCGGATGGCGGCTTCGAGCCAGTCACCATCCTTTTCGGCATCGGCCGTCATGATGGCGATGGGCATGGTGCGATCGGGCACGTAGTTCTCGCGGAACGACTTGAGGATGGACTTGAGCGCCTTCTTGCGGCCGCGGTTGACGCCGATCAGCGACAGCGAGCCGGCCAGGTCGTAGGAGAGCTCGGGCTTGACGTCGAGCTTTGCCGTGAGCTGCGCCGCCGCGGGCGGAATGCGGCCGCCGGCAGCCAGTGCGTCGAAGCTCTCGAGCGTAAAGTAGCCGTGGACGTAGGTCTTTGCCTCGTTTGCCCAATCGACCAGCTGCTTGGCGGTCAGTCCCGCCGAACGCTGGCGCACGGCCTCGAGCGCCAAGAGCGCGCCGGTCGCGCAGGGCAGAGCGTTGTCGACCACGTACAGCTCAAAATCGGGATACTCGGCGCGCACGGCATCTGCCGCCTGGCACGCGGAGTTGTAGCTCGACGACAGCGCCGAGGTAAAGCACAGGTAGACCGTGGGCGTGCCCTCTTTGGCGCACTCGGTAAAGAACTCGATATAGCGACCGAGCGACACAGCCGAGGTGGACACGCGGGCACCAGCGCGCATGCGGTCGTAAAACTCCTTGGGCGTGATGCTCGACCAGATGTCATCCGTGCGCTCCTCGCCATCGATAATGAAGGGGAAACCCAGGATATCGACATCGAGGTTCGCGGCGACCTCGGGGCTAAAGTCGCAGCAGGTATCGACGACGATGCGGCAACGGTCCGAATGACCGGTAGATGCGGCCTTGTCCATCAAAGCGACTCCTTACGTAAAAAGGCGGCCACCCGCATGGGATGGCCGCCAACCGTTAACTCATGCAAGTTAACGTATTTTACTCGTCAAGTGTTTCGATGCGGGGCTTGATGATGCCATATCCACCATTCTTACGGTGATACACCACATTGATAAGGCCGGTCGTCGCGTTCTCGAACACGTAGAAGTCGTGGCCGAGCAGATCGGTCTGCACCAGCGCCTGCTCCTCAGTCATCGGGGTGACGTCGATAACCTTCTCGCGGACGAGCAGGTCGTCCTCCTCCTCGGGCAGCAGCAGGTCGGCCAGATCCTCGACGCGCTCGACCGGCGCGACATCCGCGGCGCTGGCACCGCCCTGGCGGTTGTCCACGACCTTGGTCTTGAACTTGCGCAGCTGGCGGGTGACCTTATCGGCGGAGAGGTCGATGGCGGCGTACATATCTGCACCGTGCTCGGCAACGCGAATCACCGAACCGCGGGCACGAACCGTGACCTCGACGATTGCCGGGTTGGGGTTCGAGGGGTTCTTCTCATAGCGAAGTACAACGTCGACCGTCATGGGCTCGATATCGAAAACCTTGAGCGCCTCGCCGATCTTCTCATCCACATGCGCACGCAGAGCATCGGTTACCGTCGTCTTGCGTCCAGAAACCTTGATATCCATACGTGGCTCCAATCTGCCTCGGGGACTTACCGTACTGGCTATGTACCCATTGCCGTGTATTTAATCACGCGGATTCCTAAAGACCCGAATAACGATTGCTTGATACCGCATACCGAAGTCTCGCACTTTTCTGTGGCAAAGTGCGCTATAGGAGGGAGCCGACAGATTTGTATTTGGTCCCGAAAATTAGCTTTGACCTGCTGGTTTTATAGGGATGAAAAAGCCGGACTCCCCTATTGGAGAAGCCCGGCAGTGCGTGTTGAAACCGTGAAAAGGTGTCCTTTCCAACGTATAGGAGACACCACCCCTAGCAATAACTAGCTATTGAGTTTGTTAATGTCGTCGTCGGTGATGGTGCCTTCCTGGCTGGACGATTTGTCCTCGGAGGATGCGGTCTCATTGTTGGAATCGGAGGACTCGCTGCCGGAGGACGTGGTCTCACTGGACTCAGAGTCGCCCGGTTGCACGTTAGCGCCCGAAACCGTCTTAGTGGTGAGGTCGTAGGGCATCGTGCCATACCAGACGCAGTGGACTGCCTCGAGCGTACCGTCGACCGTGATGCCGTCGAGGGCATCGCTCACGGCACGGCACAGTTCGTCATTGGACGAGAGGCCCGCAACACCGAGCGTCGAGGGCGCCTCGAGCGCACCGACATAGGAGATCTCGCTCATCAGACGTGCAAGGTAGCCGCCGGCCGTGGAGTCGCAGATCACATAGTCGACCTCGCCGGACTCGAGCGCCTCAAAGCACTCGTTGATGTTGGAGTAGGTCTTTTGGTTGGCGGTGATGCTCTGCTTAGCAAGCGCCTCCTGCGAGGCCGAGGACATCTGGACACCCAGAGTAGACGTGTTAAGGGTATCGGTGGAAACGCTTAGCGACCCACCATCGCTGGTTTTACCGAACACGGAAGCGGCATCGTAGAGGCAGGTGCCGAGCGAGCTAACGTCCCCGTCCGTGGAGTTGATCTCGCCGATAAAGATATCAGCCTTTTTGTCGCCGAGCGCGGAACCTGCCGAGGACGCATCGACAAAGGCGACCTTAAGGCCCATGCGGCTTGCGAGGGCGCGGGCGGCGTCGACCGCATATCCCGTGAGCTCGCCGTCGGCGCCCTGCATGGCCTGCGGCGCATCGGAAGTATCGAGGGCGACCGTCAGAGTTCCCGGCATGACCAAGGCATCGTCCGATACCGCCGGCGTAACGGTCTCGTACTCGATCTGGTCGATCGTGGGAGTCGTGAACGTAGACAGCGGGTTGAACGCGCATCCGCTCAGGCCCAAAACGGCGATGACCGCTGCGGTCCCAGCACCTAACCGAGCCGCGTGCATCAAGCTGCCCCTCACCATGTCCACTACCCTGCCTTCTGTGTCGTATACGATCCGTGCGTTGCGCGGAATATCAGGTTGTTCCCACCAGCTGACCTGGTATTTGACCCCACACTTGCGCACCGGGGTGTTTGCTCGGGAGGCCGCAGCCACCTTCACGACTGACCCGCTCGCCCGCGAGGCGGTATTGCCCCAAAGAAAGTAGAACGGACGGTGCGGCTTACATCTAGGACGCGCCATGATCGCGCCGCGCGCACGCGGTCGCTTACGTGGATCCCTTTGACCGCGTCTGTCTTGGACTAGGACGGGCATTTCGTCCGTCCGCAACCACAGCCTGGCAGGAACGTAGCGCATTATAGCTAAGTTCAAGCTAAAGTTTAAGGTTAGGGGCGTTATTCGCATCGCGAGTACAGATTTCGCAGGTCAGGACGGACCGCACGTGCTCTGATTGAGCCCGTCGCTCCCCTATGGAAAGCCCCAACACACCCGTCTTAGGGCGCCGTGGCCAAAAAATAGCAAATATGAGTACTGTTACAAATTTAGTAGCAGGAGTTTTTGGCTCGGCAAGCTGTTTTCACGCTCTATAACGTCAGATTGATGCCAGGATATTCCACATTTGTTTAATAACTTTCTAATTTACCCCATCTTCCAGTCCCAAAATCCCTGATTTTTCTGTTACTGAATTTGTAGCAGTACTCATATTTGCTATATTTTGGCCAGAGCATATATCCAACCCCCTGTTTCAGAGCATTGTTAGGCGGGTTTAAGCCCAAAACACGCCCGCAGCGTGTTAAGCAGCGCCTCTTGCTTTTTCCTGCGGGCATCGACACGATTCCGGTACCGCTTTCGCATACGCTGGTGCATGCGCCATGCGAGCGCCTCCATTGCCTCCATGTCGCAGAGCATCTCGTTATTGACCGTCGCGACCTCGATTCCCATAGTAATCAAGCCCGTGTTGCGTTTTTCATCATGGATACGTCCCCTCCGGGAGGAATGGCCCAGCTCACCGTTGTATTCCAGGTCAAACTGGGCTGCTTCCTGATACGCATCGCAAACTGCATGCGGCATCCCCGAGATTGCCTGTGCGCGGTCATCGAACTCGATCTTGTAGTCGGTCTTAAAGGGACCGCAGGCAAATCCGCCATAGGAAAACGGAAGCGAAAACAGAGCGAGCATGATGCACTCCATGGGCGAGCGCAGGTTTTCTGACAGGTAGGGACACAGGCGCAGCAGCTGTTTGGCCACATTCCCCTTGCATGCCGCGAGGTAATCTACCAGGCAATCGGGTGTCAGCACGGACTCGACCTCAAAGTAACCGACATCTGGCGGCTGGTCTTTGTCTTTTGCCAATTTGTTCACGACAGGCGAGGTGTAGGGAGGCAGATACTTCCCGCGGTCGCTCAGTGAAATCTTAGAGCACAGTTCCTGGGCCAGGGCAAACGCCTGGATGCAGCCGACCTCGCGCGCGATGGCAACACAAAGGGCCTCGGGAGATAGACTGTACACCCCCGGTTCCACCTCTAGAATCGAGCCGGCGGGCAACCCGGAACACACGGACCAGCTCACGCCAGGGATGCGGCGGCGCTGCGCCGCAGATCCCACCAGCAAGCACAGATCTTCTTGCACCTCGCCGCTTGCGGCCCCAATCCGCACCAAGTCGGGAAGATAGATGTCCTCGATCGAGGGCGACGACGCGCGCAGCACACGGCACTCTTCATCGGGACTGAGGTCCCTCAAGCTGATGTAACCCATTTGTCGGCGCTCGGCGCGCATCATGCGCAGCGCCGAGGCGCCGGTCAGAATTATGGAAGCCGCTAGCTGTTCGCCTGTCGGCTCGTTGCGCCGCTCAATCTTTACTGCCACAAAACCACCCCTACCAAACGCGTGCGATAGCGAGGCCATCAACGGCCGTGGCACCGGCGCGCTTGAGTTCCGCCGAAGCCGCTGCCATCGTCGCGCCCGTGGTGATAACGTCATCGATAAGCAGCAGGCGGCGGCCATGCACATCCTCAACCGTCTCGTACATGCCTCGGGCACGCTCGCGGCGCTCCTCACGACCGAGTTCGCGCTGGTCGCCATGCCCGTACTTGACGAGAGCATCGAGCAGAGGAACACCCGACAGCTCGCAAAATAGGCGCGCAATAGCCTCCATATGATCAAAACCACGCCGCCGAAACGCTGCCGCCGTCGCAGGCACAAACACCACCGCATCCGCACCGGAAAGCACGCCTCCGTAGCGATCGGGAGCTACGACCTGGGCATGCAGAGCGGTGTCGTAGAGCAGCTCCGCCAGATACGGAGCCAGACGTCGCTCGCCCGCATCCTTGTACGCTTTAATGATGCGCGGCAGCGGATGCGCATAGACGGCGCACGCCAGGCAGCGGTCGAGCGCCTCCGCCATTGCCGAGGACGTGCCCTCGACCGAACACTCAGTGCACAGCAAATCCCCAAACGGGGCGCCGCATCGGGTGCAGCTATGACGTGGGTCGATGAGCGCGAGCGCAGCCAGGCAGTCTTGGCAAATAAGCGTACCGGCGCGCTCGCAGCCGGCGCATCGTGTTGGCGACAATGCCTCGAGCGCCTCGCGTGCCACCCGCTCGGCAAACGGTAGTAATTCGCCCGCAAACGGTAGGGTACCGGCACCCTGCAGACAGCTCAATATGTTCAGATGGCTCTTCAAGACACAACCCTCCCTACGTTCGGTCGCAGGGAGGGTTGTTGATTCGGCGCTATGATACCCCGATGTGCTCGGGGCAAGACGGGCTAAATCCGCTCGCGGGCGTTATTCGCCGGCGGGCGGTTGTGGTGCAGACGAAGACGGGGTCGAGCCCTCGCCACCATTCTGGCGCGGCTTGCGGGAACGGCGACGGCGACGGCGCTTTTGACCCTGGTCGGCCGAGCCCTCGCCACCGCGATCCTCGCGCGGCTCGCGCTCGTCGCGAGCGGCGCCACGCGAAGCCTTGGCAGCCGCTCCCCCGCCATCTCCGGGACGACGGCGCGTGACCTTGACTTCGCCATCCGAAACCTGATCGGCCACGGAAGGAACCGAGGGCTTCTGCTGCGTGCCCGAGGAATGGCGACGGCGCGGACGTGGCGCGCGCTCCTCCTCGCCACGCGGCTTGCCAGCCTTGTCGGCAGGCGCATCGGAGGCCGAGACGCCCTTGGGAGCGGCACCGGCCTCGCGAGCAGCTGCGGCGCGGAAGACGTCCTCGCGCTCCTCGCTCGACAGGTGACGGCGACGACGGCGCGTGGGATTCATGCCACCGCCGCGGTTTTGCTGCTGGGGCTGCTGAGCCTCGCGCTCGCGGGAAGCGTTCTTGCCCGCGGTCTCGCCATTGTCGACGGACGCCGCGCGCTTGCGGCGGCGACGGCCATCGGCCGCCCCCTCGGCCTCGGGTGCCTCGGCCTTGCCACGACCCTTGCCGCGACCGCGGCTCTCGCTCTGAGCAGCGCGGGCATCGGATTCGACATCGCGACGACGGCGCTTGGGCATCGACGTGCCGGCCAGACGGTCGGCACTCGACAGGCCATCGCCCACGTCGACGCCATTCTCGCGATCGAGCTCCATGAGCGCCAGGCGCATCTCGGGCGACTCGATGCGCTCGAGCACATCACGCGTCACGCAGTCGGGGCGACAGTTGCAGCCCTGCTCGGCGGCCTTCTTTTTGCAGCCCTCCGAGCACGTCATATCGGCCAGGTTGACCTTAAAGACTTTGCCGTTCTCCAGGCGCAGCACCAGCTGCTCACGCGGCGTGTCATATTCCTGGATACGCGCCTTGCCAAGCGGCGTATCGATGAGCGTCTTCTTTTTGGGCGCACGGCTCTTAAAGTCCTTGTACGCCTCGAACTCATAACGCAGGCAGCACATCAGGCGGCCGCAAACGCCGCTAATCTTGGACGAGTTGAGCGGTAGGTCCTGCTCTTTTGCCATGCGAATCGAGACGGGCTCAAACTGTCCGCCAAAGCGCGTACAGCAGAGTTCCTGTCCGCACTGGGCATAGCCGCCCACCAGGCGGGTCTCGTCGCGCACGCCGATCTGGCGCATGTCGACGCGAATGTGCAGCGTCGAGGACAGATCCTTGACGAGCTGGCGAAAATCGACGCGCTCCTCGGCCGCAAAGTAGAACACGGCCTTCTCGCCGCCAAACAGGTACTCGACGCCCACCGGCTTCATCTCGAGGTCGAGCTCTTTGACCAGGCGGCGGAAGTCGACCATCGCCTCATCGCCCTGGATGGCCAGGTCGTCGGCAAGCTGCAGGTCGATGTCGCTCGCCACGCGCAGCACGGGCTTGAGCGGCTGGCCGATCTCGTCTTGCGGTACCTCGAAGGGATCGGCCGTGACCAGGCCGATCTCGGTACCGCGCTCGGTGGAGCAGATAGCGTAATCTGCCTCGAGGATATCCAGATCCTGCGGGTCGAACCACAGGTCGCGCGAGGCATAGGTAAACTTAACGGGTACGACTAACGGCATTTCAGTGCCTTCCTGATATCGAACAGCATGACCTCGATGGCCAGCTGGGGAGTAACGTTTCTGGCGATGTTGCGCTCGGCGGTCGCGACTGCCTCGAGCGCCTGGGTGGCACCCGCAACATTGGTCGCGGCGGCAAGCCGACCGATCGTGTCGCGCACGTCTTCGTTCACCACGTCTACTGCCTCGTCCTGAAGCGTCAGCAGCACGTCGCGCATGAGCGTCCGCGCGCTCGCCAGCGCTTCCATGATACCCGAACGCTCGCGCGCGTTGAGTTCGCGCTTGTTGCGGTCCTCAAGCTGCTTCAATGCTCCACGCGACAGGTAGTCGGCGTTTTGCTCGAGCACCTTTTCCTGCGTGGACTTGACCTCGGCGAGCGGCGCCTTAACGGCGACGATGAGCGACTTGGCGCGGCTGAGCACGTCGGCCTCGTCGGCGGCGATAAGCGAATCGATGGCGCGAACCATCTGCCGGCGGGCGTCCTGGCGCTCGGCGCTCTTGAGGAACTCGATGCCACGCGTGGGGCTTCCCGCTACTGCGACGGCCATGCGGCAACGCGCAGGGTCCTGACCGGTGGCGCGGCTCACGGCCTGCGCGGCGACGGCGGGCGACACCAGCCGAAACGGCACGCACTGGCAGCGGCTCACGATGGTGGGCAGCATCACGTCTGCCGAGGTGCCCAGCAAGATGAACATAACGCCCTCGGGCGGCTCCTCGAGTGTTTTGAGCAGTGCGTTGGCGGTGTTGGCGCGCAGCTGCTCGGCACGGTCGATGATGTAGACCTTGGCCTTGGCGCGGATGGGCGCCAGCGGCACGTCGTCGAGCAGCTCGCGGGTCTGGGCGATGAGGTAGCCCGTGGCGCTCTCGGGCGTGTAATAGTGCACGTCGGGGTGCGTATGGCGGGCGACGCGCACGCAGCTATCGCATGAGCCGCAGCCATCCTGCTCGCACAGGAAGGCTTGGGCGAGCGCCCACGCGGCGTCGAGCTTGCCCGCGCCGGGCGCGCCCAAAAACAGGTAGGCGTGCGATGCGCGACCGCTGGCGACGGCATTGGTCAAAAAGTCGCGCACGCGCTCTTGGGTGTCGAGCTTGGCCAGCAGGCTTGCCTGAGCGGGGGCCATGTTACTCGGCCTCCTGGGCAAGCGCGGCGGTGACGGCGTCTTGCGGAATGTCGAGACCGTATGCGCAAACCTGTTCGACCGTCTTCTCGAAGACTTCCTCGATGGTCGCGGTGGCGTCGATGAGCTTTACGCGGTTTGGCTCCTCGACGGCAATTGCGCAAAAGCCCCGGTAGACACGCTCCTGGAATGCCATGCCCTTAGCCTCCATGCGATCTGCCGCGCCACGGGCTGCCATACGCAGCGCCGCCTGCTCGGGCGTGATGTGATAGACGAGCGTGAGCGCCGGGTGCGTCCCCGCGACGGCCAGGTTGTTGGCATCGCGTACTATCTGGCGATCGAGGCCATCGGCAAACGCCTGATAGCAAGTTGTGGAATCGTAGAAGCGGTCGCACAGGACCACCTTGCCGGCAGCAAGGGCAGGCGCGATGACCTCGTGCACCAACTGGGCGCGCGCGGCCTCGTAGAGCAACAACTCGCAGGTGTCACCCATCGCCGTATTGGCGGGGTCGAGCAGCAGAGCACGGATCTTTTCGCTGATGGCGGTACCGCCCGGCTCGCGCAGGCTCACAACCTGGTAGCCAGCGAGTTCGAGCGCGCGGGCAAGCAGGCGCGCCTGCGTGGACTTGCCGGCGCCATCGACGCCCTCGAGCGTGATAAAGCTATGTTGAGCGGGCTCAAAAGCCATGGGCGCAGCCCCTTCCTACAAGGCGCGTAAATGCAGATATATCAACCAAGCCATGATACCCCAGTGCTCGGCGCGTCCCCAATGGCTAAAGGTGTCTTTCCAAAGTTGCGGTGAAATAGGGACTGGTTGAAGCCCTGAGACCGCCAAACAGTCCCTATTTCACCGCAACTTATGATGGGGAATTTTGGACGCTGGGTATAATCGTCGTATTGCATTGAAATGTGGCGAAAGGAGTGGCAATGTCTCGGTATTGCGCCTCGTGCGGCAAGCTTCTTGCAGATGATGCCAAGTTCTGCACCTCATGCGGTGCACCCGTTGAGCAGACAACCGCAAGCAATGGCCAACCCGCGTTTGAGCAGACCGGCTCCCTCGATACGCCGCAAGCTAAGCCGGACGACCCCCTCGTCTATCGCCCCGACGCCGTTGCCGGCCCCGCAGCGGCCGAAACGACGCAGCGCATACCCGTCGCGGGCACCCCGGCCCAACAGCAACCGGCGTCTACATACGCGCCTACTTCGCCGCAGGCCCCCGCCGCCAAAAAGAGCGGTACCAAGCTGCTTATCGCCATTATCGTTGTGCTGGTAGCAATCATCATCGCCCTGGTCGTCTTCTTTGTGATCAAGCCGTTCGACAACTCCGCCACGCAGACGACCGCCGAGGTTACCAAGCTGCACCACGATGTTGACGATGATGACCTTAAGCCCCTCGGCGACCCCAATAGCCTTTACGATGATGACGACGATGACGACGAGGACGACGGCGAAGCAACCCTCTCCGAGCAGAACCTCTACCGTCGCCTGAGCGAATACTACGATCTGCTCGAAGATCTCGATAGCCAGGTCCGCGCCTGCGCGCAAGCCTTCAATGGCAGCTATCTGGAAGAAGATCGCACCGCCCGTCAAAATCTCGCCGACGTCGCCGAGCGCACGGAGGACACCATCGAGCAGTATTACGACATCGTCGAGGACCTGGACGTCCCGACGAGCTCCAAGAACTACAGTTCCTGGAAAGACATCGTTGCCCTGTATGACGACCTGGACCACCGCATCGATGCGATCTGCGATGCCTGGGAAATCAGTCTAAAGTACGCAAAGCCCGCGGACCATAAGGACGAAATCGTGGTGCCGCTGGCACGCGACAACGAGCCGGGAACCAACAGCAACAAGTACCGTCAGGACTTTGAGGACCGCTATCCCGGCGCCAAGCCTGTCGAGGTGAAGTAATCCCAACAACTGATCAAAACTTGCGGTGAAATAGGGATCAATTAGGCCTTTTGCCAGCAAAAACAGCCCCTATTTCACCGCAACTTAGAAGTGGGGCCGGGCGCGCATTTGCATTTGCGTGCCCGGCCCCGCCGCGTCTATATGTGCTCGGATATGTGCTCGGTTACTTGTCGGCAGCGGTCTTTTTGGTAGTCGTCTTCTTGGCGGCAGTGGCTTTCTTAGCCGTGGTCTTCTTGGCCGCCGTGGTCTTCTTCGCCGTGCTCGCCTTGGTCGCAGTCTTGCGGCCGCGGGCGGGCTTCTTCTCCTTGGTCGGGCAGTCCATGTTGACGCAGATGCGCCACGGGCCGCGCGCCGTGTTGACCACCACGATGGGAGCGCCGCACTCGGGACAGGTCTCGCCCGTCGCCTCGAGCTTGCCACGCGCCGGCAGCGGATAGCTCACGCCGCAATCGTCATAGTTGGTGCAGCGGATAAAGCGCTTGCCGCTCTTCTCGCTCTTGTGTGCAATCAGATCGCCATGGCGTCCGGCCTCGGCACACACCTTGCACTCGCCCACCTTAAGGTCGGGCTCGTAGTTGGTGGGGCACGTCGGGTTCACGCAGATCTCGAAAGCCTTTTGGCGGAACGGCTGACACTTAATGCGCGGCGCGCCGCACTCGGGGCACACGGCCGCCTCGCCCTCGAGCGGACTCACCTTGACGCCGCTCGGCACCGGATAGGTAACGTCGCAGTCGGGCCAGCCCATGCAGCCGATAAAGCTGCCGCGGGTCTTGGCGCTCGTCTTCATAACCAGGTCCTTGCCGCACTTGGGGCAGGCGCCCACGCGCGCATCAGCCGTGACGGCGTCGCTGATGGCGTCGCCCAGCTCCTGCGTATGCTTGAGCAGCTCGTCGAGCACGCCGGCCAGCAGCGCGCGCGAGTGCGTCACGACATGCTCCTCGGTGTCCTCGCCGCGCTCCACGCGGGTCATGTCGCCGTCGAGCTCGCTGGTCATGTCGGGGCTCGTGATGCGCGGGGCAAACTGCGACAGCGCATCGATAATGGCGATACCCAGCTGGCTCGGCTCCACGGGATCGTTTTTGAGGTAGCGCACGGCGTACAGGCGCTCGATGATGCTCGCGCGCGTGGACTTGGTACCCAGGCCGCGCTTCTCCATCTCCTGCACAAGCTTGCCCTGGCTGTAGCGCGCGGGCGGCTCGGTCTGCTTGGCCTCGAGCTTAATGTCGAACACATCGACCGTATCGCCCTGCTCCAGCGGCGGCATCTGCTCGTCGCGCTTGAGTCCGTACGGATACGCCTCGCGGAAACCCGGCGTCACCAGCACGTCACCCGAGGCCACGAACGGCTCGCCGTTGACGTCGAGCTCGAGCTTGGTGTTCTCGATGGTCGCAGGACCCATAAGCGTTGCCAGGAAGCGGCGGGCAATGAGGTCGTAGAGCTTGCGCTGGCCGCCATCGAGTGTGGACGGGTCGCCTTCGCCCGTAGGATAGATTGGCGGGTGGTCAGTGGTCTCGACCTTGCCGCGCGTGGGCTTCATGGGTCCGGCGAGTACCTTTTTGCATACAGGTGCCAGCGCCGGGTTGATCTTTGCCAGGTCGCTCACCACGGCACCCAAATCGAGCGTCGCAGGGTACACGGTGTTGTCGACACGCGGGTAGCTGATGAGGCCCGCCATGTAGAGGGACTCGGCGATGCGCATGGTGCGTGCGGGCGAGATGCCCTCGGCCGCAGCGGCAGCCTGCAGCGAGGTGGTCGCAAACGGCGTGGGCGGCTGCTGTTTGCGCGAGCGCTTGGTCACTGCGGCGACGGTTGCCGTCGCAACGCCGTCGACATGGCTGTACGCCGTCTCGGCAGCGTCCTTGTCGGTAAAGCGTGCCGTCTTGTGAGCGATCTTAAAGCGATCGTCCTCGGCAGCACCCTGCGCGGCACCCATACCGCGGATCTGCCAATAGTCCTCGGGCACAAACGCCATGCGCTCGCGCTCGCGCTCGACCACCAGGGCAAGCGTCGGCGTCTGTACGCGACCGGCGGAACGCACGTTGCCAAAGCCGCCAAACTTGGCAAGCGTCAGGTAGCGCGTGAGCACCGCGCCCCAAATGAGATCGATGTGCTGACGGCTCTCGCCGGCGTCGGCCAGGTTCTGGTCGAGCGAGACGAGATTATCGAAGGCCTGCGTGATCTCGGCCTTGGTAAACGAAGAATACTGGGCGCGGGCGACCGGCAGGTCGGGCGCAACCTCGCGCACCTTGTTGAGGGCGTCCGAACCGATCAGCTCGCCCTCGCGATCGAAGTCCGTAGCGATGATGACGCTGTCGGACTTCTTGGCAAGGTTCTTGAGCGAGCGAATGAGCTCTTTCTCGGCCGGCAACTTAATGACGGGCGCCCAGGTGAGATAGGGCAGGCTCTCGAGCTTCCAGCCCTTGATTGAGATGCCGTCGGCAAGGAACGGCTTGCGCTTGGTGTCGTAGGGCGGACGCGCCAGGCCATCGGGTATGTCGGCCGGCAGCATCTCGCCGTCCTCGGTGACCGAATACCAGCCCAGCTTTTTATCGAACAGCACGCTGTCGCAAAAATCGGGCGCAAGGATGTGACCGGCAAGGCCGATCGTCACGCACTCCTCGCCCTTCCACTCAAAACGGTAGATGGCGGTGTTGTACACCTTGTCCTTTTTGGGCTTACCCGTGGACAGCCGCTCGGCGATCTGACGCGCGGCGTCGTTTTTCTCGGCGATGATGAGCTTCAAAAGAGGCTCCTATCTCGTATCTCTGCGGCTACGCCCGCCCGTATGGCGGCCGACTTACGCCCTTGCTTGCTCAATCTGCCCGATGAGCCAATCGCACCAGGCATCCATGCCCTCGCCCTTGCGCGCGCTCACGGCAAACCGCGGCGCCTGCGGATTGAGGTCATCGAGTGTCTTAGTATACCTATCCATGTCAAAATCGAAAGCCGGGGCCACGTCGACCTTGTTGAGCAGCTGTGCGCCGGCGTGCTGGAAGATGCCCGGGTACTTGATAGGCTTGTCGTCGCCCTCGGGCACCGAGAGGATCATGATGGACAGGTTCTCGCCCAGGTCAAAGTCGACTGGGCAGACCAGGTTACCCACGTTTTCGATAAAGATGACGTCGATGTTTTGAAGGCCCACCGCTTGGTCGAACGCGTCGACAGCCTCCATGATCATGTTGCCCTCGAGGTGGCACAGGCCGCCCGTGTTGATCTGGATGGCGGGCATGCCGGCTTCCTTCATGGTGATGGCGTCGACATCCGAGGCGATATCGCCCTCGATAACGGCGCAGCGCAAGCCGGCCTTGTCACGCAGGCGCTCGTTGGTGCCCAGAATCGTGGTTGTCTTACCCGAGCCGGGGCTCGACAGCACATTGATCACATAGGTGTTTGTCTCATTAAATCGCTGACGTAGCTGATCTGCCAGGCGCTCATTGCGCGACAGAATCGGCGATGCGATATCAATCGTTTTCTCGGCCATACTCGGCACTCCTTACTTTGGCCCCTTTATACCCCGTCACCAGATGGCTGATGGGTTAATCATCGGGGGTTTCGATTTCGATACTGGCGATGTCGAGCTCGCGGCCGTGCAGCAGACGCACGTTGGCGCCGCCACATTGGGGGCAGCGGCAATGGAAGCGGTCGTGCTCAAAGACCTCACCGCAGTCCAGACACTCGCTTTGTGGATGGGCCTCCTCCACGGCAAGCTCGCAGCCGCGCGTGAGCGGGTCCTCGTCGCGAAATGTCTCCCACGCAAAGTCGAGTGCTTCGCGCACGACCTCGGTCATATCCCCGATACGCAGCGTTACCAAAACGGCGCGCGAGGCCCCCGCCCCACGCGCCGCGCGAATCACTGTATCGAGTATGCCGTTGACAATGCCAACCTCGTGCATACCGATTTACTCCTCGTCGTCCTCTTCGTCGTCCGAAAACAGGTCCAGACGGCTCACAAACAAGCCCTCCTTGCCCTCGCGCGCGGTAATGACCACACGGGCGATGGCAAGCGAAATCTCGTAGAGCGAGAGCAGGGCGCCATACATGAGGCCCAGCGTAACGGGCGAGCCGTCGGGCGTAATCACAGCCGAGCCCACAAGCAGGCCAACGTACACGAAACGCCAGGCACTGCGGAAGGCCGCATAGGACACAATATGGAAGACGGAAAGGTAGAAGATGATGAGCGGCAGCTCAAACGCCACACCAAAGCCAATCATAAAGAGCAGCTCCATGTTGACATAGTTCTCCAGGTCGGGCAGCGCCGTAGCGACGGCCGAGGTCTCGCCGATGAGCCACTCAAAGCCTGCAGGGATGATGATGAAGTAGCAAAAGATAGCGCCCAGGAAGAACAACACCGTCGAGGCGAGCACCGTGGGCACGACCCACTTGCGCTCGTTGGGGCGAAGCGCCGGCAAGAAAAACGCCAAGATCTGCCAGATGATCATGGGCGTGCACATGACAACGGCCATCTTGATGGCCAGCGAGAAGCGCAAGCCAAAGCCGCCGAGCGTGGTAGTGATGTAGAACTTACCGTCCGGCACAAAGGAGCGGATGGGATCTTCCAGGATGTCGAGCACAACAGGCGTGGCGAAATACAGCACGATAGCGGCGGCAAACACCGACACGACCACGATGGTCAGGCGGCGACGGAGCTCTCCCAGGTGATCGAAGAGCGGCATACGCGCAGGTCCGATAGGCATTACTCATCGCCTCCCTTCGGGGCAGCGGTGTCGTCCTCGGCCTCGAGCTCGCGAGCGAGCTGGTCGACGACGGCCTTGCGCTTGCGGGGACGACGGGCGTAGAGATCGGCCGTCGTGGGCTCTGCCGGCTCGGGCTCGGGCTCCGGCTCTGCAGCAAGCTCGGGCTCGGCGGCGGCAGGCTCGGCCTTGGCGGGCTCGGCCTCATCAGCAGCGCCTTCGCCCTCAGCAGCACCCTCGCTCGCGGCCTTCTCGGCAGCAAGACGGGCACGGCGCTCGGCAAAGGTCTCCTTCTTTGCGGACGCAGCCGTCTCGGCGGCGCCCTCGTCCGCATCGGAATCGTCGTCGACGGCAGCCTTCTTGGGCTTGACCGGAGCCGACGCGGCCTCGCTTACCGGATCGATGATCTCGGACTGAACAACGGCCGTCATCTTTTCCTGCGTCTCGCGGAACTGACGGATAGCACGGCCGATCGTGCGGCCCATCTGTGGGAGCTTATCCGGGCCAAACAGCAAAAAGCCGAAGACCACGATGATCGCGAGCTCACCCTCTCCAATACCAAACACACATACCTCCAAGGCTCGATGTGAGTCGAGCCCGCACCGCGCCATTCGGCCGGAACTCGTCTATTCATTCGGTCAAGTATAGCGCCCGGACGCCAAAACGTCCGAGCGCATCACAAACATATGCCAAACGGCACGCCCTTTTGGGGGCAAAGATTATGCAGCGGTGATCGAAATCTCCTGGTCGACACCCAACAGCTGAACCACGCGCATCACCGGGGGCTGCACATTGGTGCAGCTAAAGCGCTTACCGTGGTCGACCGCGTGGTGCGCGGCGCCCACGAGCACGCCAATGCCCGTCGAATCGATGTAGCTCACCTGGGCAAAATCGAGCTCAACGGCCTCAGTGGGCTGCTCGAGCGCCAGGTCGATGGCATTGCGCAGGCTATCGGCGTTAGAGATATCGATCTCGCCGGTTACCTTAATGGTGTAGAGCTCTGGCGTGGGGTTAGTGGAAATACCCAAATCCATAAATACGCTCCTTTATGTATCGAAAGTGCGGATAGTACGGGAAGCCGCGCGTTAGGCGCGCTCGGCACGCGCAAGCTCGGCAGCGACAAGCTTAACGGCCAGCACCAGCACATCGAGCGCGGCCTCCAGGTCCTCGACCGTGGGATAGCTCGGCGCGATGCGGATGTTGGTGTCGCGCGGATCCTTGCCATAGGGCCAGGTGGCACCAGCCGGCGTGAGCTTGACGCCCAGGTCGGCGCAAAGCGCGGCGACCTTCTGGGCCGAGCCCTCGGGACCATCAAAGCTCACAAAGTAGCCGCCGCGGGGATGCGTCCAAGTGGCGCAACCCGTATCGCCCAGGCCCTCGGTGAGCTTGCGCTCGACGGCCTCAAAGCGCGGGCGCAAGAACTCGGCATGCTTTTTCATATGCTCCTTGACCGCCTCGATGGTAGGAAGGAAGCGCACGTGGCGCAGCTGGTTGAGCTTGTCGGCGCTGATGAGGCCGGCCTTCAGGCGCTTGGAGAACTCGGCGATGACCGCGGGGCTCGCACCGATAAAGCCGATGCCGGCGCCCGGGAAGGTGATCTTGGACGTCGAGGCAAAGGCCACCACGCGGTCCTCGGTGCCCGCCGCGCGAGCGAGGTCAAAGATGTTTGCGAGCTCGTCGGTCTCGTCGTACAGGTCGTGCACGCAGTAGGCGTTGTCCCAGAAGATGCGGAAATCGGGCGCGGCCGTGGGCATCTCGACCAGACGGCGCACAGTGTCCTCGCTAAAGGTGATGCCCGTGGGGTTGGAATACTTGGGCACACACCAGATACCCTTGATGGAATCGTCGGCGGCAACGAGGTGCTCGATCTCGTCCATGTCGGGGCCGTTGTCGGTCATCGCAACGGGGACGTTCTCGATGCCCAAGTCGGCGGTGATGCCAAAGTGGCGATCGTAGCCAGGAACGGGGCACAGGAACTTGACCTTCTTGCCGTCATGCGCGGCCTCGTAAGCCTCCCAAGGCTCGCTGCCGCACGAGCCGCAGCGCCAGAACACGCCGGCGATGTCATGCTCGATCAAAAGGCTCGACGAACCCAGCACGAGCGTCTGCTCGGCGGGGCAGCCCAGGAACTCCCCTGCCAACTTGCGTGCCGAGGGAATGCCCTCAAAACAGCCGTAGTTGGAGCAGTCGACGTTGCCGTCGTGCAGATCGGCGTCGGCGTTGAGGATATCGAGCATGGGGCGAGAAATGTCCACCTGGGAGGGCGACGGCTTGCCGCGGGCCATGTCGAGCGCCAGACCCTTGGCCTTGACCTCGGCGACCTCGGCCTTGAGCGCCTCGATGGCGGCATCGAGTTCGGTGGTTTCCATCTTCTGGTAGATCGTCTGCATGGGATGCGACCTTTCACGAAGCGGTACGTTGCAGTTCGTCTAAGTATAGACCGCCACCGCCGCAACGTTATGAAGCCGTGATAGATTAAGCCCATCGCAATGAATTACGAATCGCCGCGCATGCCGGCGTAGGGCGCCCAAGGAGGCACTATGGAGTATGGATCGTTCCAAGCCGAGGAATTCGGCGACCTGCAGCGCCTGGTCAACGGACTGTTTTACGACCGCCACGCCATCGACCGCCTGGATCTGATCGTACAGGCCGAAATCTTGGACCTGGCGCCCGACCTCATGGAAATCGTCAACCTACTACCGCCCGGCTATTACGACCGCCAGTCACTTTGCGACCAGCTCAACTCGGCCCTTGCCGCCCACGGCTGGGGTGCCGTCTACGGCACCGTGGAATAAACCTAGTCATTTAAGAACGTCCCCAATGACTAAAACGCCGCTTGTGATGGTGTTCACGGGCGGCGTTTTCAAACTTGTATGTGCTTTTACTCGTCCTTGGGCGCGGGGTGCTTGCAGACCACGCTCATGTAGATCATGCCGAGCACGGCGGCGGTGACCGAACCGGCAAGGATGGCGGCCTTGGCAGCCAGAACCTCAAACTGGGCCGTCGGGAAGGCAAGACCGCTAATGAGAATCGACATGGTAAAGCCGATGCCGCCCAAAATGCCCACACCGGCAATCATGTGCCAGTTGACATTGTGCGGCAGCTCGCAGACTTTGAGCTTGACCAAGGCGAACGTCATGCCAAAGATGCCAATCGGCTTGCCCAGCAGCATGCCAAAGTACACGCCGAGCGTCACCGGGTCGGTGAGCAGCGTGCTCATATCCACGCCCACTAGGCGAACCTGTGCGTTGACGAACGCAAAGATCGGCAGAATCACAAAGTTGACCGGCGTGGAGATCAGACGCTCCATGCGGATGAGCGGCGGGGTCACGCGGTGCATGACGCGCTCGACCTTGGTGGTCGAGACGGTAAAGTCATGCTGGCCCAGGATGTGTGCCTCGTCGTCGTAGCGGTCATCGAGCAGCGGCAGGCACTCGCCCAGCCAATCGGTGAGGCTGTCGAGCTTGACGCCGCACTTGGCCGGAATGGTAAAGGCCAAGATGACGCCAGCAAGCGTGGCATGTACGCCGCTCTTGAACATGCAGAACCACAACAGCAGACCCAGTACCGAATACGGGGCAAGGCGGTAGTGCTGCGTCTTGTTGAGCCACACGAGCGCGCAGGTCACAAGCGCGGCGGCGCCCAACCAAAACGGATTGGGGCTCTGACCGTAGAAGATGGCGATGGCGGCGATGGAGATGAGGTCGTCGGCGATGGCGAGCGTCGAGAAGAACACGCGCACGCCGTTGGGCACGCGATTGCCCAAAAGCGACAGCACGCCCAGCGCAAAGGCAATATCGGTTGCCATGGGGATGGCCCAACCGTTGTGGGCGCCGGCATGGTTAAAGATCAGGTAGATGCAGGCGGGAACGACGACGCCGCCCACGGCCGCCAGCATGGGAAGCATGGCCTGACGCGGATTCTTGAGCTCGCCGACCGTCATCTCGTACTTAAGCTCAATGCCCACCAACAAAAAGAAAATCGCCATGAGGAAGTCGTTGACGAAAAGCTCAACGGTGAGACCGGCCGTAAGGTTGCCCAGACCCACATACAGCGGGGTCTCCAAAAAGTGATGGATGACCTCGTAGACATCGGTATTGGCGCAAATAACGGCGGCGATGGCGGCGAAGACCATGACGGCGGCGGAAATCGTGCCGTTCTCGGCGATGCGTTCCCAAATGTCGTGGCGTTCAAAGCGCTTGCGCTCACGAACGTTGAACAGCTGCTCAGTTGCTGCCATGGGCGGCTCCTTTCACGGGAAGGCTCCCGTCTTAAAAAAGCACGGCCCGCCCAAGTGGCGGTGCCGCGCTCTAACGTATTACGCTTGCATCTAGCCTACCCTGCACGACAAGCGCACAAGCACGGCCGAAAAGCGGAACCACAGGTTGAACATTATTTGCTCAACGGCACGGACACGCCTGTCCAAGAGACGACGCGGTCCCGCGCACAAAAAACGACCGGAGCGCGGGGCGTCCGCGGTCCGGTCGTGAGCAGGTTACAAAACCTAGCAGGCGGCCATGATGGGGGCAGCGACCTGCTTCTTACGGGAGAGGACGCCCGGCATCCAGACGCCGTCATGCTCGTCGGCAATGCCCAGGCCCTTCTGAGCGGCCTCGGTCTCGCCCTCGAGCAGGACCTGCGAGCCCTCCTCCATGATGTCGGTGATGCACAGGACGATGCCGTCAGCGCCCTTCTCGGCGGCGTAGGCGCGCATGGCCTCGCGAATCTCGTCGATCATGCCGAGCGCGCGGCTCTTGTCGACGGTCTCGTACTGGCCGATGAGCAGCTTCTTGCCGGCGGGCTCGAACATCTTGATGTCGTTGCCGACCATCTCGGCTGCGGTGAAGGAGCCGGACGGACGGGTGAGGAAGACCTCCATGCCAAACTTGACCGGGTCGACGCCCACCTGCTCGCCGAGCTTGGCGGCGACGGCGCGGTCGACATCGGTGGTGGTGGGGCTCTTGAGCATGAGCGTGTCGGTCATCATGGCCGAGAGCAGCAGCTTGGCCTGGACGTCGGAAAGCTCAACGCCGAGCACGCCGGCGAGCTTGGTGACGATGGTGCAGCTGGAGCCCCAGGGCAGGCAGATGTAGTGCAGCGGGCCGGCGGTCTCGAAGTCGCCGATGCGGTGATGGTCGACGACGCCAAAGACCGTGGCGTCCTTAAGGCCGGCGACGGACTGGGCGGACTCGTTGTGGTCGGTGAGGACGACGAGCTGACCGGCCTCGACGGACTCGATCACGCGAGGCTCGGCGATGCCGGCGTCGGCGAGCAGCTTGGCGGACTCTGCCGGAAGCTGACCAAGGGCGCAGGCCTCGTAGGTGTTGCCGGCATACTCAACCTGGTTGAGCAGCTGGGACAGGACGACGGTGCTCATGATGGCGTCGTTATCGGGGTTCTGGTGACCAAAGACAAGAACGTTTGCCATGGGTTTCCTCCACTTGATATGTGTACTTGGATGTAGCTATGGTAGCACGCCGATGCCGAGCCTTCGCAGACGGAAGGGCCACGGCATATTTTGGGGCAGGCACGGAGGCCAAGGCTGTCCCTTTTACACCATGTTGGTGCAAAGCAACCTGACCCCCTTGCACCAGCTATTTACCGGCGGCGCGCAGAGCTACGTAGGCGGCGCCGATGATGCCGGCGTCGTTGCCGAGCGAAGCGACCTTGATGGGCGTCTCACGCGAGGCGGAAAGCGCGTAGCGCTGGAAGTGCTCGCGAACGGCGTCGAGGTAGACATCGGCCGAAGCGGACGCGCCACCGCCGATCAGGAACATCTCGGGATCGACCACGTTGGCAATAAGCGCCAGGGCGCGGCCGAGGTAGTCGGCCATGGTATCGGCAGCTGCCAACGCGAGCTTGTCACCCTCGCGGCAGGCCTGGAACACGTCCTTGGAATCGGAGGGGCCGGTAAGCTCAATGGGCTCGACGCCCGCCTTCTTGCACTCGGCAAGGTAGTTGCTCACCACGCCGGTGGCGCTGGAATACTGCTCCAGATGGCCATGGCCGCCACAGCCGCAGGCGCGCTCCTCAGCCGGGTTAAGGCACATGTGGCCAATCTCACCGCCAGCACCCACAACGCCCGACACCACGTCGCCGTTGACGATAACGCCGCCACCCACGCCGGTACCGATGGTGACCATCACCACGTTCTGCACGCCCTTGGCAGAACCGAGCCAGGCCTCGCCCATGGCAGCGGCGTTGGCATCGTTCTCATACTTAACGACCGCGTCGGGGCAGTGCTTTTGAATGGCGATCCTCAGCTCGGGCAGGTTAATGGCAATGTTGGCCTTGACCTTGGCATCGCCCGATGCCGGGATGGGGCACGGAACGGCCAGGCCAATGCCCGCCACAAAGGCACGCGGAATCCGTGCCTTGGCGACCACCTGGTCGATAGCCTCGGTCACCGCGGCAAAGCCCGCAGCGTCAACGATGGGAGGCGTGGGCACGCTGGCCTTGGCCAGCAGGTTTCCGTCCTCGTCGAACAGGCCCTCCTTAACCGAAGTGCCGCCGACGTCAATGCCGATGTAGTACTGCTTAGGTTCCATGGGAGCCCACCTTTCTCGTTTAAACATTGCCTGTATGGTACCGCTCCCAAGGCAAAAACCTGCCAAAAAGGGACAGGTTTGTTTTGGCAGGTTTTATCTGGGGAAACGCAAATGGCCGCTCAACAGGCCGCTCAAGACCATCCCAAAAAATAAAGGCGCCGGGAGGCGGAGACTCCCGGCGCCCGTCAAAGGGACTATGTTGTCTGTCGGGCCGCATGGTCCTTCGCGGCGATAACGCCGACTAGGCCTTAAGTGCCTGCAGCTGCTTGTGGATTTCGATGAGCTCCGTCGCCATGACGCGCATGGTCTCGGTGCCGGCCATCTGGTCCTCGGCATGCAGCAGAATCAACGGGGCCTCGCCGTTACGCTCGCCGTTGGCCTCTTTCTTCAGAAGCCCCATGTGAACATCGTGGCCACCGTTATAGGCCTCGTCGCCCTGCTTGATAAGCTCCTCGGCGGCGTCAAAATCGCCCTCCTTGGCCTTCTGCACGGCATTGATGTACATGCTCTTGGCGGTACCGACGTAGCTGATGATCTCAAAGCAGGTCATCTGCAGTTCGTTCATATCCTCCATGCGGAGCACCTAGCCCATCACGCTGACGCAGTGGTCGATGATGCCGGCAGCGTTCATGCGGCCGTAGTCGACCATGTTAATGACCTCGACCGGGAAGCGGCCGGCGGCCTCCTTCTCAAAATCGCCCTTGGTGTAGCCGATCTGTGGGCCAAGCAGCAACATGTCGCACTCGTCCAGGTGATCGTGGGCCTCGTTCATGGGACGAGCCTCGACCTCAATATCCAGACCACGGTTTGCAACCTCGGCCTGCATCTTCTGGACCAGCAGGCTCGTGGACATACCGGCATTGCAGCAGAGCATGATCTTCTTCATGGTTTCCTCCTTATAACTGCGCGGCGCGCAGACGACAACTGGTTTTATTCCTTGCGGCTATTGTGCCCACCCCCCCGCATCTTTACACAAGGGAGAGAGCCGCGGGCACCGGCACCGCGTACCGGTGCCCGCAAAGGTGAAAGGGACGAACGTTAGGCGTTCTACTCGGCGAGAGCCTCCTGCTTGGCGATTGCCTTTTCGGAAATCTTCATAAAGGGCAGGTAGACGGCCATGCCAATGACAATCTCGAGAGCCTGCCACACGCCGGCGCGCCAGTCAAAGCCCGTAGCGAGCAGGGCATTGATGACGGGAGGCATGGTCCAGGGCACCTGGGCGATGCAGGGGCTGATGATGCCTGCGCAGGTAAGGCCATAGGTGATGCCGATGAACAGATCGGGAAGGAGAACGAACGGGATCATGAGCGGCAGGTTGTACACGATGGGGTAACCGTAGATAACCGGCTCGTTGATGTTGAACAGACCAGGCAGGATAGCCATCTTGGAAACGGTCTCGGAAGCCTTGTTCTTGGAGAACAGGAGCGTGTCGAGCAGGAGCATGAGGGTGCAGCCCGAGCCGCCGATGAGGGCGAAGCTGTTAACGATCTGCATGTTCATGTAGTGATCGGGCTGGATGGTGCCACCGGCGGCAAAGGTAGCCATGTTGTCGACGATGAGCATGGTCAGGATCGGCTCGACGGTAGCGCCAGAGATGGTGGACTGGTGAATACCGACGCAGAACAGCAGGTTAGCAAGGGTGTAGATGAGGATAACAGCCCACGGACCGCCGTTCATGATGCTCTTGAGCGGGTTGGAGATGCACGTGGAGATGATGGTGCACAGATCGGTGCCGGCGCACACGGCGAGCAGGGCTGCGGCAAGAGCGAAGACCGCGAGGTTAAGCAGCATCGGAATCATGACGTTGAAGGAGTTGGAGACCGCGGGAGGCACGCCCTCGCCCAGCTTAACCTTGAGCTTCTCGACGCCAGAAATCTTGATGAAGAGCGAGACGGAAAGCAGGGCGATGATAATAGCCGAGAACAGACCGTTGGTGCCGGTGTTGGCAGTCGAAAGGGCGCCCGTGACCTCGGCGGAGGTGATCTTGTCGGTGAGCAGTGGGCTCGTGGCGGCAAGCGAGGCGGTGATCTGCTGCGGCATCATGATGACGAAGGCAGAGATGGCGACGACCACGCAAGCGAGCGGGTTATCGAAACGCTTGTTCTTGGCGAGGCTGTAGCCAATCAATCCGGCCAAGATAATGGCAGAGACGTTGAGGGTGCCCAGCGTAATTGCCGAGCCCCACGTCTGAAGGTTGGCAAGGCCCGCCGCATCGAGCGGGAACAGAGGGAACACGACGTTGTTAATAAGAACCGCGATACCCGCAAGGATATAGAGCGGCGTGATGGTCGCGAAGGCGTCACGCAGGGAACGCAGGTGAACCTGGTTTCCCACCTTCGCAGAGACCTCGGCAAACTTGCCGAGGAAGCTCTTTCCGTTGTCACTGGCCATGATTGCTCCTAACTTTCAAATCCGGCCTTTTCCTATGCGCACGGTGGTCTGTCGCCCTCTGCCACCAGATGTGCCATGTGTTGCGCGCGGCGGCGCGCGGTCTGGGCGTTCGCCCGGTCGCTAATCAACCACGTGGGTCGTGGCGACCTGTTTGAGCCAGGCCGCCGACTTCTTAAGGCGGCGCTTGTAGCCGTCCATGAGATCGACCTCGACAAAGCCGTAACGATTCTTAAAGGCATTGGCCCAAGACCAGTTATCGATGACGGCCCAGTAGTGATAGCCCCGGCACTTGGCGCCCTCGTCGATGGCCTTGGCCACCCACTCCAGGTGCTGACGTACAAAGTCGACGCGGTAGTCATCCTGGATGGTTCCTTCGGCGTCACGGTTCTTGTATTCGTCCATGATTCCGATGCCGTTCTCGGACACAAACCACTCAAGATCGGGGTAGTTCTTAGCGCAGTCCATGCCAAAGTCGTAGAGGCCCTGCGGGTAGATCTCCCAGCCGCGGCTCTCGTTCATAACGGCGTCGGGCCATACGTACTCGTCGGCAAAGTGCGGCAGGCCGTACTGGTCGACCTTGCTCGCCGGCGCCTGAACACGCGTGGGGTGGTAGTAGTTGCAGCCGAGCCAGTCGACAACACCCTGCTTAAGGATCTCTTGGTCGCCGGCGCGGAACGGGAGCTTAACGCCGCCCTCGGCCAGGCTGTCGAGCACGTCGGCAGGAAGCTCGCCCTTGGTGATGAGGTCGAGCCACCAGCGGTTGTTGATGCCGCTGGTCATGCGCACGGCCTCGAGGTCCGCCTCGCTGGGGTTCTCCTTGGTGTAGACCGGGGTAAAGCAGTTGATCATGCCGATCTTGGCATCGGCGCGAATAGCGCCCTCGTCATAGGCGCGACGATAGTTGGCCACGGCCAGCGCGTGCGCCAGCGAGATGTGATACTGCACGGTGCGGGCGCGGTTGAAGTCGTGGAGCTGCGGGAACCACACGCCCTCCTGATAGCGCTGCTCGGGCTCGACGATGGGCTCGTTAAAGGTGAACCAGTACTTAATCTCCTGGCCAAACTCGTGGAAGGCGACGTCGGCGTAATGTGCGTAAGCCTCGACAACCTCACGGCTCTCCCAGCCGCCACGGTTAAAGAGGTAGGTGGGCATGTCAAAGTGGTACAAGTTGACAAACGGCTCCAAGCCGGCTTCGCGAGAGGCGCGGAACAACTCGTGATACCACGCGGCACCTTCCTCGTTGAGGTTGCCGTCGGCATCAAGCAGACGGCTCCACTGGATGGAAGTGCGATAGGTATCCAGACCCAAGTCCTTCAAAATGCGAAGGTCTTCCTGGTACTTGGCCATAAAGTCATTGCCGGCGTAAGAGCCAACGCGGTTGTAGAACGAACCCAGATCCTGGATGGACCAGGTGTCCCACAGGTTCTCGAGCTTGCCGCCCTGGTTCCACTGACCCTCAGTCTGCGGGCCGGACATAGCAGCGCCAAAGAAGAAGTCGTTGGGCAGCTGATACTGTGCCATCAAAGTCCTCGCTTTCGTGTTCTAGAGCTTCCGGTTGGAGACGGGTTTGCTTTGGCAGGTTATCCGGCGCGGGCGCGCACCGGCCATACCGATATCCAACCCGCCAAAACAAAACCGTCCCCAAACGGTCGATCCTGTTGTGCGGAAGGATTCCGTTCGTTGCTTAAACTATAGCGCTCTGATTTTAAAAGTAAAGCGTCTTTTTCTTTTTTCTTTCTCGAACTTCTTAGATAAAAGTAATATGGATGCCCTGTTGAGGGTTATACTTACTTTTTGTATTCATATATGTCGGAAAGGAGGTTCCATGATTCCCAAATACGAGGCGATAGCTGCAGATATTCGTCGAAGTATCGAGGATGGCGCTCTTAAACCGGGCGACAAGCTTCCCACCGTCGTTGAGTTCTGTGAGCTCTATAGCGTTTCCAAAATCACCGTCAAACGAGCTATCGAGCAAATCACCGAGGAAGGTCTTATTACCAGCCGGCGCGGATCGGGTACCTACGTTAAGGACACGGCGGGACTTCCCGGCCAGGCGTTTTTCCAGGGCAAAAACGACCGTGCCCAGGGCTTTTCGTATGAGCACCGCGGGGAAAAGGTGACCTCGGTGGTCTACGATTTCTCGATTGTTAATCCACCAGCGGACATCGCAGCCCAGCTGGGAATTGCCGAGGATGACTTTGCCTATCACGTCGTGCGCGTGCGTCAGGCCGATGAGAAGCCCATCGTTATCGAGTACACATACATGCCCCTCGAGCTGATTCCGGGCCTGAAAAAGAAGGACCTGTACGGATCGCTCTACCATTTCATCCGCGAGCAATGCGGGCTGAAAATTTCGAGCTTCCACCGTACCATTCGCGCCGTGGCAGCAACCGAGGAAGAAGCCGAGCGTCTGGACACCAAGCCTGGCTCTCCCCTGCTCGAGCTCACCCAGATTGGCTTTTTGGACAGCGGCGCCGCCTTTGAGTATTCGATCTCGCGCAACGTTGGCGACCGCTTTGAGCTGCACAACGTAACGTTGGCATAGGTTTTTGTAGTCATGCGGGTGCTCGTTTTGAGCAGCTTTACGCGGCGCCCGCGCAACATAATGGGGGTATAAATATGTCCGATTTGATTAAACTGACGCCGATCTTCCACGAGAAGATCTGGGGTGGCCGCCAGCTCGAAACCGTATTTGGTTACGACATTCCCGAAGGTCCCATCGGTGAGTGCTGGGCCATCTCGGCCCATCCCAACGGTGACTGCCAGATTGCGGAGGGCCCGTATGCCGGTCACACGCTATCGTGGCTGTGGGCCGAGCACCGCGAGCTCTTTGGCAACTGCGAGGGCAAGGAGTTCCCGCTGCTCATTAAAATTCTGGACGCCAAGGACGACCTTTCGATCCAGATTCACCCCAACGACGAGTACGCTGCCAAGCACGAGAACGGCAGCCTGGGCAAAACCGAGTGCTGGTATGTGCTGGACTGCGAGCCCGGCGCCACGATCATCGTCGGCCAGCGTGCTAAAGACCGCACCGAGGCCGCACAGATGATCAAGGACGGCCGCTGGGACGACATGCTCAACGTGCTGCCAATTCACAAGGGCGACTTTTTCCAGATTGATTCCGGTACCGTGCACGCCATCAAGACCGGCACGCTCATTTTGGAGACGCAGCAGTCGAGCGACGTGACATATCGCCTGTACGACTACGACCGTCCCGGCACCGATGGCAAGCTGCGTCCGCTGCACATTGAGCAGAGCCTCGACTGCATCGACTTTGATGCTCAGGCTCCGACCGACGGCACGGTGACCGCGCCCGAGGTGGACGGCGTGACCGAGCTCGAGTCTAACTCCTGCTACACCGTCGATCGCGTGCGCGTCGACGGCAGCAAGACCCTCGACCAGCGCTGGCCTTTCATGTGCCTGTCAGTCATCGACGGCGAAGGCACCATCTGCGGCGACCCCGTCCACAAGGGAAGCCACCTGCTGGCCCCGAGCACCGTCAGCTCCATCGACCTCGAAGGCAAGATGGAACTGATCATCAGCCACCTCTAGTTCGCACCAACAACCCAAACGCAACAAGGCGCTCCCCCGTTCACCAACGGGGGAGCCCCTTGTCCATATATATCAGCCCACCCGGCTCTCCAGACCAAAAAGCGAACGAGCAAAGCAACGCTCGTCTAGCAACGTTACCCAAGGACCTGGGCGGGCGTATAGGGCAACATCGATCGCGAGTTCCGCACGCAAAGGAGGCCACTTAATGTGGCCTCCGTCTTGCGCAGGACTGCCCGAGCAGGCGATGTTGCCCTATACGCCCGCCCGGGTCCGCCGGGATCACTGCAGCTTGACGATTGGCGCAAAACCTTTCATCAGCTTTTTGGTCTGGCCGGTCTTTTCGAATTGAACCTCGATCATGTCTCCGGCGACCGAGATCACGGTACCCGTGCCAAAGGTCTTGTGGCTCACGGTATCGCCCGCAGCAAAGTCCTGCGATGCGCTGGCGCGATCGACCTTGCGCTCCACCGTCGGCGACACCTTAGATGACGGCTTTTTGGCTCGCGGCGCACCCGAACCAAAGGTCGAGGCAACACGGCCGGCGTCGGGCGAGACCCCACGATGGCGCTCGGTCCCGTAGCTGCTGCCGCCAAAGAAATCGTCAAAGCTCGATCCGCCGCGCGAACCGGAACCGCCGGTCGAGCGCGTATGCGAACCGAACACCTTGCCGCCATACATATCCGAACCCATGCCCGAGCCAAAGGTGCCGTGACGGTCGCCGCGCTTCTCCCAGCCCGTGCCCTCAAAACCGGCAGAACCGATACCGCTAAACTCGATATCCTCAAACGGAATCTCATTGAGGAAGCGCGAGCGCGGGTTGGCAGAGGTCGAGCCGTAGGTGCGACGCGTGGCCGCATAGGTCAGGAACAGGCGCTTACGGGCACGCGTGATGGCGACGTAGGCCAGGCGACGCTCTTCCTCGAGCTTGCCCGGGTCATCGCTGCCGCCAAAGTCGTGCACGTGCGGGAAGATACCCTCCTCCATGCCGGCCACGAACACCGCCGGGAACTCCAGGCCCTTGGCGGAGTGGATGGTCATCATGGTGATGGCATGCGTCTCGCCGGCCAGGGAATCCAAGTCGGAGCGCAGGGCCAGCCACTCCATGAGTGCCGGCAGCGCCTTACAGGTGAGCGGACCGTAGGTGCGCTCAATCTCGTCGGCATGCACGGCACCCGCCGGCATCTCCGTCGGCGCGGCATACGCGTTGCCCGCGATGGCAGCAGCCAGGGCATCCTGCGGAGACAGCGCCGGAGCAGCCAGACTATCGAGCGGATTGGAGCCCGCGGCATCGCGCGCGCCGACGAGTGCCTCAAACGAGGATGCCGGGGCAGATGGCCCCGGTTCGGGCGCAGGCGCGCTCACCACGACGGGCTCGGGCTCGGCGCCGGCAGGCACGTCGGCAACACCGGCTGCGCGCAGCTCTTCCAAGCTCTCGAGCGTACCCTCGATGTCCTCGTGCGTCTCCTCAAATTCGGCAGCGACGCCCAGGAATTCCTGGATGTTCTCGGCGCGGCTCTCGGACTCCATGGTGCCCTCGGCGCGGAAAGCCTGCAGTAGGCCCGTCTTATCGACAATCATCTCGACAACGTCCTTGAGCTCGCCGTCCATGCGGCGACCCTCGCGCACCAGCGACACAAAGCTCGACAGGCCGTTGCGCACCTTGGCGCTAAACATGCCGGTTTCGGCACACGCGATCTCGCAAGCCAGGAAGAACGAGCAGCGGTTGTCGCGCGCCAGCTGCTCGATCTTTTGGATCGAGGTGGAACCGATGCCGCGGCGCGGTGTGTTGATGACGCGCTTGACGCTCATCTCGTCGGCCGGGTTCACGATCATCTTAAGGTAGGCCATGACGTCGCGGATCTCGGCACGGTCGAAGAATCGCGTGCCGCCCACGATCTTGTAGGGCACGCCCGCGCGCAGGAACATATCTTCGAGGATACGCGACTGGGCGTTGGTGCGATAGAACACGGCGATGTCGTCGTAGCTCGTGCCTTTGGCATGCAGTTTCTCGATCTCGCCGGCAATCCAGCGACCCTCGTCGCGTTCGTCGCTCGCCTGGAAGGCCTGGATCTTCTCGCCATCGCCCTCGGCCGTAAACAGGCGCTTGTCCTTGCGCTGCGAGTTGTGGCGCACCACGGCGTTGGCGGCGCTCAGGATGTGACCCGTAGAGCGATAGTTCTGCTCCAGCTTGACGGTCTTGCAGTTTTTAAAGTCCTTCTCAAAGTCCAGGATGTTGGTGATGTCGGCGCCACGCCAGCTGTAAATGGACTGGTCATCGTCGCCCACGACCATGAGGTTTTGGTACTTAGCGGCCAGCAGGTTGGCGATTTCGTACTGGACGTGGTTGGTGTCCTGATACTCGTCGACGCTAATGTAGCGGAAGCGCTCTTGGTACTTATCGAGCACCTCGGGACGGGTGCGCAGCAGCTCGAGCGCGCGCACGAGCAGGTCGTCAAAGTCCATCGCATTGGCGGCGCGCAGGCGGCGCTCCAGCTCTAGGTAGACCTGCGCGGCCTTTTTGTCGTTGGGGCTATCGGCGCTCTTGAGCATGTCCTCGGGGCCGATCATGGCGTTTTTGGCCGAGCTGATCTTGCTGCGGATCATGTTGATGGGGAACTGCTTTTGCTCGATGCCGAGCGCCTGCATAATGTCGCGCACCATGCGCTTTGAGTCATCGTCATCGTAGATGGTGAACTGGCCGGTGTAGCCCAACAGGTCGGCGTCCTCGCGCAGCATGCGCACGCACATAGCATGGAAGGTGCACACCCACATGCCACGGGTGCCGCTGGGAATGAGTGCCGCCAGACGCTCGCGCATCTCTGCCGCGGCCTTGTTGGTAAACGTAATGGCAAGAACCTGCCAAGGCTTAACACCCAGGTCGCCGAGCATATGTGCAATGCGGAAGGTCAAGACGCGGGTCTTGCCCGAGCCGGCGCCGGCGAGCACCAGCAACGGGCCCTCGGTGGACAGGACCGCCTCGCGCTGGGCGGGATTAAGGCTGTCGATGTCGACGAGCGGTTTGGCGGGCTTGGGCGCCGGCGCGGGAGCGTCGTAGATGTCGAGCGGAACGAGCTCGGGCTCCGGCGCAGCGGGGGCGGTGTATGCATCGAGCGGCACGGGTTCCGGCGCGGGCGGTACGGGTACCGCGGCGTTCTTTTCCCAGGGCAGGGGCTGGGTCATGGGCGACTCCTCATCTGACGGACGGCGCGCCTGCGGGCGGCGCCATAGTTTGAGCCGTACCAGTATACCGAGCCGCGCGGACACCGACGCAAATCACACCACGACTCCGTGCGCCACCGTCAGGCCCGCCCCAGCGGATTTGGTGCATTGGGGGGCCACCGATGTCATGGCAGCAGCGAGCGGCGGCCAGAGCGAACAAATTGGCATGAAAAGGGGGCGGCATAGACCTTTTGGTCATGCCACCCCCTTTGAATGACAAGTTGTCGCTCTGGTCGCCGCGCAGCGTCAACCAAGTTACAGGCCGAGCATAGGCTCCAGGACAAAGAAGTACGCGAGCACCACGATGCCCAGGATGATGCGGTAGACGCCGAAGCACTTGAAGTCGTGACGGCGCACGAAGCCCATAAGCCACTTGATGGCAATGAGCGACACCACAAAGGCGACGACGCAGCCCACGCCCAGGATGGCGATTTCGTTGGTGCCGAACGTGCCGCCCTTAATAAAGTACTTGACCAGCTTGAGCGCACTCGCGCCAAACATGACGGGAATGGCCAGGAAGAACGTAAACTTGGACGCCACCGAACGCGTGCAGCCCAAAAGCAGGCCGCCGATGATCGTGGAGCCGGAGCGCGATGTGCCCGGAATCAGCGAGAGCACCTGGAAGCATCCGATGCCCAGTGCGGTCTTCCAACTTAGGTCCTCGAGCGTGGTGATGGAACCAAAGTCCAGATCCTCGTCATCGTCCTCGTCCTCGGCAACATCTGCCGCGGGCGCCGCAAAGTGTGCACCGGCGGGACGTCCACCCGACACCACAGCACGCGAACCAAACGAACCGGCAACGGCCATTTCCTCGCGCTTGCTCGCGCGCCAGTTCTCGATCACGATAAACAGCACGCCGTACACAATGAGCGCCAGCGCCACGACGGGAGCATTGTAGAAATGCTCCTCCATCCAGTCGTTGAGCGGCAGGCCGATCGCCGCGGCGGGAATACAGCCGAGAACGATCTTGCCCCACAGCACCCAGGTGTCGCGACGGCCCTCCTTGCCCTTGCTGGGCGAGAACGGATTGAGCTCATGGAAGAACAGCACGCAGACGGCCAGAATGGCGCCGAGCTGAATCACGACCAGGAACATATTCCAGAACGTCTCGCTCACGTTCATCTTGACGAACTCGTCCACCAAGATCATGTGACCGGTCGACGAAACAGGCAGCCATTCGGTGATGCCCTCGACCAGGCCCATGAAGGCAGATTTTAGAAGCTCGATGATATCCAAAGGGACCCCCTCGTTAGACACCCGCCGATATTGTTCTGCGGACGGTGCGGGCGATGTCCCATTATCAACCGTTCGGGCGCGTCTGCGCCTACCCTTACCAAAAAACTCGTCCGTTCACAGAATTGCGAGCGGTCAAACCGAAATCCTTGGGTATAACTGCAACAAGATAAAGTGTCCGGCGGCCAACGCGCCCGCGCCCGCCCGATGCACGAGCCCCGCGCCCGTGCGATAGACCAAGGAGGAAACCATGAACGAGGGCTACACCAAGGTATTTGTTTCACTCGATGGTACTGAGCAGCAGGATTTTGTGCTCGCACGCGCCATCAAGGTCGCCGCGAACAACGGCGCCAAGCTAATCATCGGTCACGTTATCGATTCCACGGCGCTCGAGAGCGCCGGTTCCTATCCGGTCGATCTGGTCAACGGCCTAGAGGAGGCATTTAAGAACTCCATCGCCAAGCAGCTCGAAGAGGCCAAGGCCAATCCCGACATTCCCGAGGTCGAGGTCATGATTCGCGCCGGCCGCATTCGCGAGACGCTCAAGGACGAGATGCTCGACGTGGTCAAGCCCGACCTGGTGCTCTGCGGCGCCCGCGGCCTGTCCTCGATCAAGTATGCGCTGCTGGGCTCGATTTCGACGTTCCTGCTGCGCAATACGGACTGCGACATTTTGGTCGTGAAGTAGGTTCCTTCCCGTCGGCGCAAGGCCTGCGGGGTTATCACGCCGACGTCCTCGCCGCTTCGCGGCTGCGGGATGTCGGCTTTGATAACCCCTCCTGGCCTTGCGCCTTCGTCACCGTACTTCAGCGAGTTGTCTGATAAAAGATGGCGTGCCGCCCGGTTTGGGGGGGCACGTTTTGTTT